>DFFN01000176.1 GCA_002369525.1 Lachnoclostridium sp. UBA3775
CTGCTCGCAGATTGCAACCTTATAGCCTTTTTCTATCAGCTTGTTTATGTAAATGTCCGCAGCATGATAAGGAACACCGCACATCGGAGCCCTCTCTTCAAGGCCGCAGTTTTTTCCTGTCAGAGTAAGTTCAAGCACCTTTGAGCATTCTTCGGCGTCTTCAAAAAAAAGCTCATAGAAATCCCCGAGACGATAAAACAGCATGCAGTCCGGCACCTGTTCCTTCGTCTTAAGGTAATGCTTCATCATAGGCGATACATTGTTTAAGTCCATGGTTTTAACTTCCTCCGAGCAAAGCTATTATTCTTCAGTATCCTCGTACAGTTCTTCTCCGTCTGCCGCGGCAGTTGCAAGTGAGTCGCATCTTTCATTAAGGGGGTGGCCCGCATGGCCTTTTACCCACACAAAGCTGATCTCATGTCCTTTTGTAAGCTCATCAAGCCTTTTCCAGAGATCGGCATTCAAAAGCTCTCCGCCGCTTCTTTTCCAGCCCTTGCTTTTCCAGCCTTCAAGCCATCCGTCAGTAAAGGCCTTTACGACATACTGGCTGTCGGAATATACGGTTACGTTACAGGGATGCTTAAGAGCCTCAAATCCGGCTATCACGGCCCGAAGCTCCATACGGTTATTTGTCGTCTTGACATAACCCCTTGAAAGCTCTTTTTCGTGCAAACGTCCCGAAGCATCACAATATTGTAAAACTGTTCCGTACCCGCCGGGTCCGTCCGGGTTTCCTCTGGCCGATCCGTCGGTATATATATCAACGTGCTGCATCATTGTTTCCTCTGTTTTTCAATGCTTTTATAGCTCTTTTCGATTATCTCATCAGGGAATCCGTGCATTTTAAGCAGCTTTATCGCATTTCCGGTATAATTTTTTCCCTTATAGAGTTTATAATCAAAGATATTATCAGGTGAATCGGGATTTTCGGTGAAATAATAATTCTCATATTCTCCCTCAAGAAGATCCGTAAGCTCGATATCATGTGTTGCTGCAAGAACAAGAACCTTGCTCTTGGAAAGATACCTTAAAATCTCGCAGGAGGCCGCGATCCTCTCGGTCGTATTTGTGCCTTTGAGTATTTCGTCAATACTGATGACCGCAGCATCCGAATCCGATGAGAAATCTATTATCTTTTTCAGTCTCTTGATTTCAGCAATATAGAAGCTGTCACCGGCAACAATATCGTCGGATATATCAAACGAGGTGGCGATATCCAGATGCGATGCCGAATACGAGCCTGCAAATACGGTGTAAATCGTCTGCGAAAGCAGGCAGTTTACATTTACAGTCTTAAGGAAGGTGGATTTTCCTGAAGCATTGGAGCCTGTGATCAGTACGTTTCCGTGAAGCGAAACGTCATTTGCGACTGCATTTTTAACAAGCGGATGTACTATACCCTCTGCTTCAATACATATATCATCCACAAACTCAGGTTCGCATACCGGAAGTCCGAAGGCTCTAATGCCGGCGATAATGATACCGGTCTCAAGCTCTCCCATTTCCCGGTAAAGTGCGTCAAGCTCGGCCCTGTGTCCCGAAAGATGCTTGATCAGAAAATTAAACTCGACTATGTCAATGTGGGTCAGGAACTTGAAATACTCAAGTATTATGTCAATTATCGAGCTTACGGCATTCTGAGGCGCGAAAAGCCATGACATGCGCCTTACCTTCGCAAATTTATCGGACATTTTTGAAATCTTTAAAATCCTGTCCTTTGTAATCTCACCGCCGGCATTAACGTTTTTAAGCGCATCGGCAGCGGCAAGCCAGCTGATGATAACCTCGACGGAATAATTGTAGCCGGCGATTTTTCCTTTTGAAATGAAATATGAAATACTGTTGATACATGCAACGGCAATCAATGCGGGCACACCGATCTGGGGCGCGATAAAAAGAAGCACTATGCTGCCGATAAAGGCCCAGAGCGAAAAAATATGAAACAGCGCATTGCCCGGCTTTGCAGAAAGTATGGTATTTATAAACTGGTAGACCGTGTATCTTCTCTGCTTTTTGATCAGACAGAGCTTTTTTCTTATGTCAAGCGACTCGTCAGGGTTTTTAAGCTCCTCGGCAAGACATCCCCTCTTTTTTAAAAGATCATTATCCTTTTCGAGTTTATGAAGGGTAAGATAGAAATATTCCTCGCCAATGGCAGATACACTTTGATCGAGGCAGGCAAAGACCTTTTCCATGTCAAGATCGTGCCATACCTCGGAATTGATATTTACATCCTCTGACTCAATGATTTTTTTCAGGTTTGCGAGGTGCTCATGTGAAATTTCATTCACAAAGGGCACCCCGTAATTTCTCTTTAATTTATCTTCTGTAGCTTTTCGCTCTCTTTTCCGGTTTACCACGGCTGCATAGACAGCAATACCGATGATAAACACGATCATCAGCGAAAATGCCTGAGCGTCGGTCATTTATTATCTCTCTTTACTGTAATGTGACATATTTAGCAGGAACATAAAGTTCTCTGTTATATTTCTTTTCCTGTTTCTTGACGAGATACCACTCGGTAGTCACCGGATCGTCCGTTTCAACCTGTGTTGAAACCACGTCAAGAATTTCGCCTTCCATTGCAAGATAAACGGCATTATGGTCGTCTCTTGAATCGGGCTTTGAACGCAGCCTCACGCTTCCCTCGCAGGTAACCTTGCAGGTTTTCCCTGTGGTTTTTGCGGGTTCGGGAGTCGGTGTAGGAGTGTTTTCAGCCTGTTTTGTACCGGGATCCTTGGTATCGGGGTCTTTGGTATCGGGTTTTGCGGTATCGGGATCTTTGGTTCCGGGATCGCTCGTCCCGGGGTCATTTGTACCCGGATCGTTTGCTTCTGGGCTGGGTGTTGTGGTTTCTTCAGGCTTCTGGTAATCTCCGTCTTCAAAGGAAGAATAACCGCCCTTGGACCTGTTTCCATCAATATCCGCCCTGCTGTCCTCATTAAGACCGTCCGCGTCGTCTGCAGGCTTTTCCTTTGTGTCGCTTTCCATTGCAACTACGGCATGTTCATAATTAAGACTTGAATCATTAAGCTTCTTCAGTTTCCTGTGAGAAGGTATCTTTACGATAATGATGATCAAAACCAGCGCGATCGCAAGCTCTGCAAGCAATACTTTTAAATACTTAGGCATCCTTCTCCTCCTTTTTATGTCCTATCTTGTTTTCGGTTCCGTTAAGAAGCCTGCCGATATTTGCCCTGTGCATATAAAATACCGTAACGGTATAGCACAGTGTAACTATCAGCATATGCACAAAGTGCGGATTTTCATCCATTATAAAGAATCTCAGGCTGATCCAGAGCGGGAACAGAATTGCTATAGCCAAGGATCCGAGCGAAACATATTTCGTCGAAAAAACTATGGCGAAAAATATCACAACGCCTACCGGGATCACCAAAGGATCTATACAGGCCATTACGGCAGACATTGCGGCGATTCCTTTTCCGCCTTTAAAGTGAAGCCAGAAGGGATAGCAATGACCGATAACGCAGCCGTAGCCGGTGTAGAGACCTAAAAGCTTATTGTAGTCCTCGTCAGCAAAAATGACGTAGATCACAAGTATCATCGGAATGATAACCTTAAGGAAATCACCGAAGTAGGTGATGAGACCGTATTTTTTTCCGAGAGTCCTCATTACATTTGTGGTTCCCAGATTTCCGCTTCCGACCTTTCTGAAATCAATATTTTTATATTTACCCACAAGCCATGCAGTCGAAATATTTCCGCAAAAATATCCGGCAAGCAGGCAGCATATGATTTTAACAAGCATTATTCTTTTTCTGTCCTTTCACGAATAATGAATTTAAGGCTTGTTCCGTCAAAACCGAAGGCTTCGCGTACCTTGTTTTCGATATATCTCGTATAAGAAAAATGCATCAGTTCCTTATCATTTACGAAAATAACGAAGGTCGGCGGTTTGACCGAAACCTGAGTCATATAGTAAAGCTTCAGTCTTCTGCCCTTGTCCGAAGGAGGCTGCTGCATAGCTACTGCTTCGGTCAGGATTTCATTGAGGACACCCGTTTTGATCCTCAGATTCTGGTTCTGTATCACAGTTTCTATACATTCAAAAAGCTTCTCAATCCTTTGACCGGTCTTTGCGGAAATAAAGATGACCGAAGCATAAGGCATGAACGAAAGCACCTCACGGATTTTTCTTTCGTGCTCATACACCGACTTATCGGTTTTTTCGATAGCATCCCATTTATTAACCGCAACTATAATTCCTTTCCCCGCATCATGAGCGATACCGGCAATCTTTGCATCCTGTTCTGTCACGCCCTCCTCGGCGGAAATGACCACAACGCAGATGTCGGCTCTTTCAACAGCAGCGACGGTCCTTACCATTGAAAAACGTTCGATATCTTCTTTTATCTTTGCTTTTCTTCTGAGACCTGCCGTGTCAATGAAAATAAACTCCTGACCGTTAAACGTCATATGGGTGTCAACAGCGTCTCTTGTTGTGCCTGCGATATCCGAAACAATAACACGGTTTTCACCGAGCAGCCTGTTGATTATCGAGGATTTCCCGACATTCGGTTTGCCGACTATGGCGATCTTCGGTATTTCATCCTCTTCTTCGTCCTCGGCACTTTGTTCAAAATGCGAAACTATTTCGTCAAGCAGTTCACCGAAACCAAGCCTGTTGACAGCCGAAACGGCAAAAGGCTCGCCCAGACCAAGATTATAAAATTCATATACATCGGCCTCGTATTTTTCAAAGCTGTCAACCTTGTTTACGCAAAGAACAACAGGCTTTCTGCTGCGCCTTAGCATATCAGCAACCTTACCGTCCGAATCAACAAGTCCCTGTTTTACATCGGTGATAAAAACAATGACATCGGCAGTATCGATCGCGATCTCAGCCTGCTCACGCATGTATCTTAACATCATATCGGACGAATCCGGTTCGATTCCGCCCGTATCTATCATAGTGAATTTTTTGTCGAGCCATTCGATATCGGCATAAATCCTGTCCCTTGTAACGCCCGGAGTATCCTTTACTATGCTGATCCTCTCACCCGCAAGTGCGTTGAACAGCGTGGATTTTCCTACGTTTGGACGGCCGACGATGGCAACTATCGGTTTACTCATCTCTAACTCCTCTAAAAAACCGCCTGTCACACAATATACCAAAATATATTGTATAACAAGCGGCGGTTTTTGTAAAGATTATTTTAAAGATTAACCCAAAACACTGGCCTTCTTCGGTCCTATATTAAGTTTTTTCTTTGCTTCCGGCTGATACTGCTCGGACTTAAGTTTTGATCCTGCGACAATCGAAATCTTATCGAGAGCCGCATTGACCTGCTTCGCAGTCTCTCTGTCTGCCTGTTTGTCTGATTTACCCTTTACTGCCATCTGCTTATAGAATCCGTCCATCATATTGTTAAAGGTCTGCTTAACGGTTTTTACATTCAGATTGGTAATACCCTCATTCGAAGCCTTAAAAAGATCATGTTTGAATTGCTTTTCAACTCCTCTGAGTGCATCCATCTTGGTTTTGATCATACCGGCGCCCTTGTTTATATTGAAATCGGACAGCAGATCGTTTTCAGCTTTTTCAAATTCTTTTTTATCGCCGGAAAACTTTTCTTTTGCGATCTCGTTCATGGTATCTATATACATTGCTTTACAAGCAAAAATAAACATATCATTTTTGAGATTATCCTTCAATTGCTTCTGTTCATTTTTTATTCGTTTTATTTCTTCTTTGTCGCTTACTCCGTAAGTATTTGATTCATTCTCGGTGAAATCTGCTATTTTTTTCTGGAGCTTGCTCTCTTCTTCCGCAATCTTCATTTCAAACTTGTTTTTCTTTCCGTTTTCAGCAGCAAGCCCGGGCTCATCAATAATTACATTCTTTGAATTATCAAGAACTGCCTTCTTTTCATTCTCGTAAGAATTGATCTGAGCTTCAATCTCTGGAATCCTGTCCTTAACGTCTAAGAGTTCTTTGTCAATTTTCATCTGCTCTGCAAACGCTTCTCTTGCCTGCAACATGATATCGCGGCGTTTCACGGAATTACTGTTAGGTTTCCTTCCGCTATCCTTCGCGTCTTGTATTTCCTTGTTTTTTCTTTTAAGATACTTATCCATTGCATCGAGAATTGCCTGTTCTTCATTTATCACGTTCTGATCAAGCACTTTTCCGGTGACAATGTTACCTTTTATATTTTGTCTGAAATCAGCACCCAGTTTGGTATGGTCTTTCATTTCCACATCCCTGTAAAACTTTTTGCTGTTAAAGTCTGTCAGCATTTGCAGAATATCGCCGTAATCCTTCTTGGTAAACCAGCCTATGCTGTTTCCCCTTCGGACGCTTTCGATCGCATCCTTTACAAAATTATGATTACCGTTACCGACACTCCTGCTTCTGTCAATCAAAGAATCGGTTTTTCCAATTATTTCTTTGTTCTCGATATATTTGTTGATTTTTTCCGCATCGGCATTGAGCTTATCCATGAACTCTTTTGAGGACAGTTTTTTACTGTCTTCGGGCAGCTCAGCCATCTGAATATAATCTTTTATTTCATTTTTTGCAAGCTGACTGTTTGATTTGATCTTTTTCGCAAATAAGTCAGCAAAAATCTTTTCCCTGTTTTCCGGTTTTGCATCATATTCTTTCAGACGTTCGGCTTCTTTCTTTTCTTTCAGGGCCTGCTTCTGTTTATCTAAATTTGCCGCAATATCATCGAACAGATAATCAAGCTCTTCAAAAACTGCTCTGAAACTCTTCTTTCCTGCACCATGGATAACTTTATCCTTATGCTCCTCTAACAGAACTCTTTTAATATTATTAAAAGCCTTCAGCTTTTCCTCAGTGTTTTCCGGATTCTTTCCAAGACCATATCCGACACTCTTGTCAAGATTATTGATGCTTTTATTGTTTTCGGCTATTTTTTTATCAAAATCCTTGATTTTTTTATCCGAAATTGTATATAAGTATCTTTTTCTGTTCTCCCTTATTATATTTTTTTTACGGGAAAGCTCCACTTCTTCAGCACGCGTCAGATTTTCAGTCCTGGTGTTGTTAACAGTATTCCTTAATTCCTCATAGTCTTTAAGCTCTTTTTCGTTAAACTTCTGTATTCCGGATTTTTCGGCGTCGGCAACACTTTTCAGTACTTTATTTTTTTCCTTTTCAAGCACAAAATTACCGCGTTCCAAAGTTCCTTTTGCACGTCCGATCATGTAAAAAAGCTTTGCTTCTTCATTGTTGTAACCGTGTTTTAAAGCTTTTGCCTCCTCCTTCATACCGGCTACGGTTCTGAAGGGACTGCGGTCATCTTCACCCTTTCCGAGCATATGATCTATTTCATTCTGGAGAAGCTTGTCATCCAGCTTTTTTCTGGTTTCCTCGGGGAGAGCCAAAAGCTTGTCATAGGCCTCAGTAAATCCGTCAAGAATTTTAATTTTGCGGTCAATATGTTCTTTTTCAGGTTCTTTTCCTTCTTTTTTTAGTTTTTGGAAATCTTTTTCAAGAAGCAGAAGCTCCGAATAATTTTCATAAAGGTCTATCAAAGGCTGATATGCTTCACCGAGTTTTTCCTTAAACTCCTCAGGCTCAAAATACCTGAAATTCGGTATTCCGGTCAACAGATTACCAAGATGAGTATACTGAGTTTCGCCTGAAAACTTCAGGTAATCGAATTCCGGATCCATAAAAGTATCAAGACACTTGTAATATGCGACGAAAGGCTTTGCTTTTTCATCGGGATTTTTAATTATTTCTTCCAGGTATGATTTGATCCCGGCATTTGCCTCTTTTGCATCTTTAATTATTTTTTCACCGTGAATTTCGGTAAATTTTTGTTCCCCGTTTAATGAATGATATGTGATTCTGTTTCCGTTTTCCATATACACATTCTTCCTGACACCAGAGGAAGAAAATTCATCCATTACATTTTGGGTTTTTTCATGAAGTTCCGGATTATCTGCGTTTATATCCTTGTCAAGATATGAATTGATATCAAAAAATCTCTGAAAATCTTTATTGTTCTCATGGACTTCTTCCGTCATATAATATTCATTGGGTCCAAGCTTAGGCATTTTTTTGTCCTCCTGTCAAATTACCTGTTAAAATCTTTTATTTAATAGTACATTTTTTTAAGGTTTTATTAATCTATCAGCGATTCTATGAAATCATAGCCCGAAGGCTCCGAGATCCTTATGTTTACGCCGAGTTTTTCACTGATCTCTTTAACATTCATGTCGTCAAGAAAAACCTCTTCTCCCGCACGGAACATCGAAGAAGTGAGTATCAGGGTATCTCCCAATTCCCTGCCCTTTAACTGCCGCAGAAGATCTCCGCCTGTTATCAGTCCCGCAACGGTAATATCCTTTCCGAAGAATTCATTTTCTATTTCATAAATGTTTATTTCAAGCCCCGGATAAAGCCCTTTTACTTTTCCGGCCAGAGATACGATGTAGGGATAAGCAAGCTTGCCGGTTGCTATCGATCGTTTTTTTACCCTTTCATCGCCCTTGCGGCGCGTAAGTTCTTCTTCAACTTCTGTTATCAGGCTTCTTAACATTCCGACACCGTTTTCAATCTGCATGTAACCCTCATATTCCTCCTCGGTCGGAAAATCCCTCCCGGCCTTTATATACCACTCATCGGAAGCATAAACAAAACGTATGCCGAAATGTTTCAGGCATATTGCCTGCCATTTATGTATGATGTCAAGGGTTTTTGCGGCATCCTCACTGTTAAAAAGCTCAAGCTTGGCAAGATCTTTACGGAATTTCGTAAGCCCTACCGGTACCACCGAAAGGCTCTGCATGCATGGGATGAACTCCGTCAGATCGTGTATTGTCTTTTCAAGTTCTTCGCCGTCGTTATAGCCCTTACAGAGTACGATCTGACCGTTCATGGTGATATCATGCTCCTTAAGTGTTTTCAGGTGCCTCAGAGAATCTCCGGCAAAGCGGTTATTGAGCATTTTACACCTTAAAGCCGGATTGGTAGTATGTACGGAGATATTTATCGGAGACAGATGATAATAACAAATTCGTTCAACGTCTTTATCGCTGAGATTAGTCAGGGTAACATAATTTCCCTGCA
>DFFN01000127.1 GCA_002369525.1 Lachnoclostridium sp. UBA3775
CGAAGGGCGGGCGCAAGCACCCCGATCAGGAGTACATCGAAGTCGACACGACCAACATACTCTTTATCTGCGGCGGCGCTTTTGACGGACTTGACAAGATAATCGAAAGCAGGATAGGACAGAAGGGTATAGGCTTTAATTCCGAAATACTTGAAAAAAGCAATGAGGCCATAGGCGACCTTTTCAGAAAGTGCCTGCCTCAGGATCTTGTGAAGTTCGGACTGATTCCCGAGTTTGTCGGACGTATACCTGTTACGGTTGCCCTCGACAGGCTTTCCGAAGAGGAGCTTATCAGAATCCTTTCGGAGCCCAAGAACGCACTTGTCAAACAGTATGATGCGCTCCTCGGACTTGACGGAGTGAAGCTCGAGTTTACAAAGGAGGCTCTGAGCGCCATTGCAAAGCTTTCCGAAGAGAGAAATACCGGCGCAAGAGGACTTCGTTCGATAATCGAGAATATAATGATGGATGTGATGTATGAGATTCCTTCTGATGAGACTGCGGTAAGATGCGTGATCACGGAGGATGCGGTAAAGGGAATTACAAAACCCGATATCATCAGGGATTCATCGGTTAAAAAAGTAGGATAAGACAGGAGGTGGTTCCGGTGGTCATTAAAAGTGCAGAGCTTGAAACAGTCTGCGGAATAAGCAGCAGGCTGCCTGAAAATGTATTGCCGGAATTCGCCTTTGCCGGACGGTCGAACGTCGGCAAGTCTTCGCTCATAAATGCATTGCTTAACAGGAAGGCTCTGGCAAGAACCTCCTCACAGCCCGGAAAGACGCAGACCATAAACTTCTTCAATATAAACAAAGAGCTTTATTTCGTCGATCTTCCCGGCTACGGTTATGCGAAGGTCTCACAGGAGATCAAGGCAAAGTGGGGAAAAATGATAGAAAAGTATCTGAATTCCTCCAAAAAGCTTGAGCTTGTGTTCCTGCTTGTCGATATAAGGCATGAGCCTAACGCAAACGACAGGCAGATGTATGAATGGGTGAAGAATGCGGGGCTTAGAAGCGTTGTCATTGCGACAAAAGCCGATAAAATAAACAGAAGCCAGCTGCAAAAGCAGTTAAAAACAGTAAAACAGGGGCTTGAGCTTGACAAGGACAGTGTGCTCATTCCTTTTTCGTCAGTGACGAAAGCAGGTGTTTTGGATATCTGGAGATTGATCGAGGAAAAGCTTTTTCCGGATACGGAGGTTTGACATGAGAGAGATAATACTTGATGGAAACGAAATGAAAACAAAAGTGGAAATGCATGATTATCTTAAAAATTCATTTCTGCTTCCTTATTACTATGCAAGAAATCTGGATTCGCTTTACCAGATCCTTGTAAAAGAAACAGACCCGATGAAGGTGATACTGATAAACAAAGAAAGCATCTCGCTCGGTTACGGAGATGCTCTGGTTCTTCTGTTCCATGATCTTTGTGCGGAAAACCACAATTACAGCTTTGAGCTTAAGGGGTAGTGTTTCCTGTATCATTTATAAGAGTATTGACAACGTAGGCATATATGTCTGCGTTTTTTTGTTTCCATTTGTCGCATACGGTTTCTGCGGCAAAAAGGCTCGGGACGGTAAGCTTCATTTCGATAAGGAAGCTGTCCCTCTCAAGTATCTTCAGTTCTGCGACGTATTCGCCCGGAGTGGTTTCATAGAAATCCGCAAGAGAGGATACCTGCTCGCGCAGGGCATATTTTTCCTGTGAAAGATAGATGTCGATGTCATCGCGAATTTCCTTTGAAATCTTTTTATAAAAGAAGGAAAGTGTTTCGCGTCCTTCGGATGTGATACGGTAAAGAGTCTGGCTTCTCGTGGTTTCCTTTGAAATATATTTATCCTCTTCAAGCTCGCTTAATACCTGCTGAACGTTGAAATAGCTGGTATATTCATGCTCGGTGATGAAGTTGGTGAGCTGGGCGTTTGACATCGGAAAGTCAACCCTGTTCAGAGTATATAATATGATAAGTTTGTAAAGCATCAGTGTTTCGGGCTGCATAAATCAATCTCTCCTAAAAAATCGTGCCCTATCATGATACTACAACTTGGCATTTCCTTCAAGAAGAAAATTAAAAAACTTGCCTGCGTGTATTTTTTGTGATAAAATCGTTTTAAAGCCTTGCGGGGCTTATTATTTCTGTGATATATAGTATTTTGCGGGAGAACGATGGATGGAAAAGAAAAATACAAAGAAGAAGATAATAAAGCTTGCGGCATATCCGGTGCTGGCATTGATGCTTGCCCTGCTGATCGTTGTTTCGATACTGAAAAGCAGGAACAAGACCACAAGCACGGATGTGGAAAGCAAGACAGACAGGATAATGGACACCTTTCCGACCGAAACACAGGCACCGAGCGAAACACCGACCAAAGAGCCGGCCGCTGCAAGCACAGCTGTGCCAAGCAGCACGCCTTTGCCGACGGATACACCTGCGCCCGAGCCGAGCGAAACACCGACTCCGGTTCCGACTGAGACACCCACTCCGACGGTGACCGACACACCGGTCCCCACAAAAGAGCCGACACCGGTGCCGACAGACACGCCGGTTCCCACCAAGACAGCAATTAAACCCACAAAAGCTCCGGCGGCACCCACTCAGACGCCTGTAACTCCTGCAAAGACACCGGCGACGCCCACCGAGGCACCTGCTGCTCCCACAAAAGCACCGGTAAATCCTGCAACGGTACCGGCCACACCCACAAGTGTGCCCGTAACTCCCACTAAGGCACCGGCGGTCACCCCGGTTCCTGTAAGCAACGAGGTAAACGCCCTCGGCATCGATTATAAAAAGCTTGCCTCAAACGATTCTTCGCCGTATAAGGCGATTGATAACTATATCGCGGGACTTACCCCTTCAAAGAAAAATGCCTATACCGGACTTTTCAAAGGCAAAAACCTGATACTCATTTCGGCTGAAGCCTTCAGCGCCGAGGTGATAAACGAAAAACTGACCCCGACTCTTTACCGTATGGCCACAAAGGGCATTAATTTCACGGATTATTATCAGCCCTGCGGCGCGGGAACGACAGGCGGCGAATTCCAGAACATAATGGGAATGAATCCCATGCGCGGCGGCAATTCCATGAAACTGACCGCAAACAGCAATAATTATTTCACCATGGGCAGCCAGCTTAACCGCCTCGGTTACTTTGGCAAGGCCTACCATAACAATTCCTATACATATTATGACAGGCACAAAACCCATATCAATCTCGGTTATTCGGCAGGTTACATGGGATATGGCAATGGCATGGAAAAGTATGTTCAGAAGCTGTGGCCGGAGAGTGACCTCGAAATGTTTGTCGGAACGATACCCGAATATATTGACAAGGAACATTTCAATATATACTATATGTCCGTGAGCGGACACAGTGCCTACAACTTCAGCTCGAATGCGATGGCAAAGAAGAACCGGGCAAGAGTGACAGGCCTCGGTTACAATACTTCCGTTAAAGCATATATAGCCTGCAACCTTGAGTTTGAGGATTCGATGGCCTACCTTTTAAAGAAGCTTGAGGAAAAAGGAAAGCTTAACGATACCGTGGTGGTCATCAGTGCAGACCATTATCCGTACGGACTCGATTCGGAAAAGCTGGGCGCAATGCCGAACCTCGACAATCTCTACGGCTATAAGGTGGTAAACGCGCTGCAGCGTGACCACAGCAGGCTTATCATCTGGAGCGGCTGTCTTGAATCGCAGCCTCCGATAGTGGTAAACAGTCCTGTGATGAGCATTGACATACTGCCGACACTTTCGAATCTTTTCGGAACCGAGTGGGACTCAAGACTGCTTCCCGGCAGGGATGTCTTTTCCGATGCAATGTGTCTTGCCTATGTCGATGTCTACAACTGGAAGACCGATAAGGGAACATGTGTGGGCGGAACCTTCAGGAATAATGAGGGCAAAACCGATAAAGCATACGGCGATAAGATAACGGCAATCATAAAAGCCAAAAGAAATTATTGTATGAATGTTATCGATTATGACTATTTCGGGCACCTGTATAAGCTTGGGGCTTTGAAATAAAATTTTTCTTGACGTATTATTCTTTTGTTGGTACAATATACGTGATTAGGGCTTGTTCCTAAAAAATGATATTGTGCCCGGCACAGAATATGAGGAGGATTTTTAATTATGGGTATTTTATCCAGATTTAAAGACATTATGGCAGCTAACATTAATGCGCTGCTTGATAAGGCTGAAGATCCCGAGAAGATGATCGATCAGTGCCTGAGAAATCTTACAAGCGACCTTGTTGAAGTAAAGAAGGAAACCGCAGCCGTTATGGCTCAGGAGACACAGGCTAAGCGTGAGCTTGATCAGTGCCAGGAACAGATCAACAAGATGCAGAGTTATGCAATCAAGGCTGTTGAAGCAGGCAACGAGGATGACGCAAGACGTTTCCTTGCAGAGAAGGCTTCGCTTTCGGCAAAGCTTACCACACTTCAGAGCACCTATGCGGTTGCTTCCGATAATGCCAAGAAGATGCGCGAGATGCATGATAAGCTGACCGCAGACATCAAGGAGATCGAGCTTCGTAAAGAGGCAATCAAGTCCAAGCTTGCTGTCGCAAAGGCTCAGGAGCGCGTAAACAAGATGACCTCGAATGTTGCCGATACCAACCGTTCGATCGCAAGCTTCGAGAGATACGAAGAGTTGGCAAATAAGAAGCTGGATGAGGCTAATGCAATGGCACAGCTCAACAGCACTCAGGGCGAGGTTTCAATCAAGGATCTTACCAATAAGTATGTTAACTCTGTTGACGTAGACGCAGAACTTGAAGCACTTAAGGCAAGTCTCGGAAAGACTACAGGCGCTGACGGAACTGTACAGTAGGATTAAATTAAGAATATCTGTCGGGGCGGGCGCTGACGTGTCCGCCCCGTTTTTATGAAAAGATAAGGATAGTTCATATGTGGCTTGCAAACGGATGGAAAGACTATGAGGTCATTGACTGCTCAGACGGGGAAAAACTCGAGCGCTGGGGAGACAAGCTGCTGATAAGGCCCGACCCTCAGGTCATTTGGAAAACCGAAAAAAAGGAAAAAGGATGGAAGAATTTTGACGGACATTATCACCGCAGCAACAAGGGCGGCGGTGAATGGGAGTTCAGAAATGCAACCGAGACATGGAATATCGGATATGATTTTGCATCGAGGAGGCTTCCGGGGGATAAAAAACTTTCGTTCCGTCTTCAGCCCTTTACCTTCAAACATACAGGTCTTTTTCCGGAACAGGCCGTAAACTGGGATTTCTTCGGGAAGCTGATAGCTGATGAAAAAGCGAAGGATCCGGGCAGGGAAATTAAGGTCCTGAACCTTTTTGCCTACACGGGAGGTGCGACTCTTGCCGCGGCGGCAGCGGGAGCTGCGGTAACCCACGTGGATGCCTCGAAAGGCATGGTGGGCTGGGCCAAGGAAAACGCAGCAATCTCTGGACTCGGAGATGCGCCGATAAGATATTTTGTCGATGACTGCGTGAAGCTTGTTGAAAGAGAGATAAGACGAGGCAATAAATATGACGGCATCATAATGGATCCGCCTTCCTACGGAAGAGGACCGAAGGGAGAGATCTGGAAAATAGAGGACTCGGTATACGATTTTATAAAGCTTACCGAAGGGCTTGTTTCTGAGAAACCGCTGTTTTTCCTGCTTAATTCCTATACGACCGGTCTTCAGCCTGCCGTAATGAAATATATGCTTGAAACCGAAATTGTAAAAAAGCACGGAGGAAGAGCCGAAGCTGACGAAATCGGGCTTCCCGTTACAAGCACGGGACTGGTACTTCCGTGTGGGGCGAGTGCCAGAATAGTATTTTAGATGAGGTTTATGCAGAGGTTTGAATGAAAGAGATCCTTGAAGAAGACAACAAAAACGAAGAAGGTCTTTCCGGTACAAGTCTGGCTGAGTCGGTGATCGACTCCGAAAACGCCGAAAAAGACAGGTTCAGCATTAAACAGCTGCCGGGGCTTCTGAAAAAATGGTGGATGATACCCGTCTACCTTTTCTTTGCGACGCTTCTTATCATTTTTATTTCAAGAGGTGACGAGAAGGACCTTTACAAGGCGCATTTTAAAGGCGAGAATGAGGTAACGATCGGCGACGTTGACTATACGCTTCTCAGCAAGGATGACAAAGACAATTACATAGGCTCCTTTGTGAGTACCAAGCTTACCGCGCTTAAGGAGAAAAAGATCGCGACGATGCGTTCCTACATATTATATGTATCGGTCTTTTACTCGATAAAAGGTCTTGACGGGAATCTGGATTATGTCCTTGACGGGAAAAATTCGGTTTATGTGAAGAGCAGTTTATATGATGAAGCCAAAGCATATTATGATAATGAGGACAATTTTGTTTCCTATAAAATGACCGGCAAATCAAAAAAGATGGAGGATCTTAAGGATATAGATCCTGCATATGTCGAGAAGCTGAAAAAGCTTTTGGAAGACAAAGAGGGAAAAGAAGTGGTTTTTGATAAAGCCGTCATAACCGAAAACTATGCAACAAGGCGGGAAATATACGGCTTCTATGAAAACGGGGTTTTCTGCAGGGCAGCCCTGGAGCTTTTCAGGGATGAGGATAACAAGCTCTACATTACAACAATGATGAAGGACGGCAAAAAAGAAAAGAGCGGGAAGTCAATTCTGTACGGAATCCGCCTGCCCGATGAGCTGGAAGGTTATTTTAAGGAAAAAT
>DFFN01000138.1 GCA_002369525.1 Lachnoclostridium sp. UBA3775
CGCCGCACTTGGGCCACTGTCCGTAGAGGTTTTCGTCGGTAGGCATCATCCAGAAAGCGGGAAGATAACCCTTGCCTGCCGGAACCTTAAGAGTTGCCTCAAAAAGACCGTATTTGAAATCATGCTTGTTCTGAGTGTTGACACGGCCGGAAGTATAAACATCTTTTCCGTTCTCAGTCTTGTGAACCGGATTAAGATAAAGCTTTCCGTCCTTAACATAGATATTTTCTTCGGAGTCAACATAGGCCTGAAGCTCTTCATTTACCCAGCCGGGATTGTGAAGCTCTACATTCCAGTCTGCTCTGTTAAGAGTGTTTCCGTCGAATTCATCCTTCCATACCTCTGTATATCCGTCATATGAAAGATCGTTTCCTTTTACAATGCTTCCGGCGTCGTCCTTATCGGAAGATGAGGATTCTGCAGATGACTCTGCCGAGGATGATTCGGCCGACGACGAATCTGTTACTGATGATTCGGCCGACGAAGATTCAGCCGATGATGATTCTGATTTCTTCTTTCCGCATCCGGTAAAAGCAAATGTGCCCACGAGTGCAATCACAAGAAGAACCGAAAGGATTCTTTTTTTGTTGTTTTTACCCATAATACCTTTCTCCTTTGAAAAATTTTTTGTTGATTTTATTATATATCACCATCGGATTAAATGTTACATTTTCTTATCCTTTTTATCACTTTAATGACATGAAAATAAAAAAGACGGTTCTTTTTGCCCGTTAAGCATTAAAGAACCGTCAGTGATTTCTGTTTTTTTGTTTTAAAGCAAATCTGCTTATTTTACGAGTGCAACGGTTTCCTGTGCGATCGCAAGCTCCTCGTTTGTGGGGATGGCAAGCACCTTAACCTTTGAATCTGCGGTTGAGATCATTACTTCTTCGCCGCGGACGGCATTCTTCTCGTCATCAACCTTTACTCCGAGATAACCAAAGTAGTCGCAGATCATCTTTCTTACCTTGCCGTCATTCTCGCCTACGCCGGCGGTAAATGCGATTGCATCAACACCGTTCATTGCAGCGGCATATGCGCCTACATATTTTGCAACTCTGTAGCAGAACATTTCTCTTGCAAGTATCGCTCTTTCGTTGCCTTCCTTTGCGGCTGCATCAAGGTCTCTGAAGTCGGACGAAACGCCCGATACACCGTAAACGCCTGATTTCTTGTTGAGCACGTTTACCATCTCCGGAAGCGTAAAGCCTTCCTTCTTTGCGATGAACTCAAGGCAGGCGGGATCGATATCGCCCGAACGTGTACCCATTACAAGACCTTCAAGCGGGGAAAGACCCATAGAAGTATCAACCGATTTTCCGTTAAGGACCGCAGTTACGGAAGCACCGTTTCCGAGGTGGCAGACGATAACCTTTGAATTGTCCTTGTCAAGACCGGCAAGCTCGATGCAGCGCTTTGAAACATAGGAATGGCTGGTTCCGTGGAAACCGTAGCGGCGTACATGGTACTCTTCATAGTACTTGTAAGGGATTGCATAGACATATGCCTTCTTGGGCATGGTCATGTGGAATGAGGTATCGAATACGGCAACCTGGGGAACATTCGGCATAAGCGCACGGCATGCGCGGATACCGATAAGGTTTGCGGGAATATGGAGAGGACCGAATTCGGTAACGCCCTCGATGATGTCGATAACCTCATCGTTGATGAGAACTGACTCCTTGAAGGCTTCGCCGCAGTGGAGAACTCTGTGTCCTACAGCTTCGATCTCGGAGAGGTCCTTGATCACACCGTACTCGGGGTTTGTGAGCGCTGCTATAACGTTTGATACGCCTACCTTATGGTCGGGAAGGGGATCGTCGAAGATTCTCTTCTCCCCGTTCGCAGGCTTATAAACAAGCCTTCCGTCGATTCCGATTCTTTCGCAAAGACCTGAAACAAGCACCGCTTCGGTATCGGTCTCAATGAGCTGGTATTTAAGCGAACTGCTTCCGCAGTTGATTACGAGAACTTTCATTCTTTATTTTCCTTTCGAACTATACATTGGTTAAAGCCTTTTTATGCATTCTGTGCCTGAACTGCGGTAATCGCAACAACACCTACGATATCCTCTGCGGAGCAGCCTCTTGAGAGATCGTTAACAGGCTTTGCGATACCCTGGGTCGCGGGACCGTAAGCTTCTGCCTTTGCAAGTCTCTGAACAAGCTTGTAGCCGATGTTTCCTGCATCAAGGTCGGGGAAGATAAGAACGTTTGCCCTGCCGGCAACGGGTGAGCCGGGAGCCTTTGAAGCACCGATCTCGGGTACCATAGCGGCATCTGCCTGAAGCTCTCCGTCAAGAAGGAGGTCGGGGCGCTCTTCTTTTGCGATTTTGACAGCTTCGACAACCTTATCGATGTCGGCATGCTTTGCGCTGCCCTTTGATGAATGTGAAAGGAATGCAACCCTTGCATCCTTGCCTGTCATGAGCTTAAAGGATTCAGCCGATGAAATACCGATAGCGGCAAGCTCATCGGGTGTGGGATTCTGGCAAAGACCGCAGTCGCCGAATACGAAGGTGCCGTTCTCACCGAGCTCGCAGTCGGGAACTACCATTACGAAGAAGCTTGAAACAAGCTTTGTTCCGGGCTTGGTCTTAATGATCTGAAGCGAAGGACGGAGTGTGTTTGCGGTTGAGTGGCAGGCACCCGATACAACACCGTCTGCCGCATTATTCTTTACCATCATGCATGCATAATACATGAAATCGGTTGTGAGGAACTTTCTTGCGTCCTCTTCTGTCATTCCCTTTGCTTTTCTGAGCTCATAGAGTCCGTTCACATAAGAATCAAGCTCGGGAGCTGTCTGGGGATTGATAACCTTAATACCGGAGATATCAAGACCTGCCGCAGTCTCATTTACCATTTCGTCTGTTGCAAGCACGATAACATCCGCAAAATCTTCTTTAACTACTGCTACTGCCGCATCCCAGGTTCTTCTGTCCATACCTTCGGGAAGCACGATAGTCTTCTTCTGAGCCTTTGCTCTTGCTTTGATTTCATCAATAAAAGCCATTTCTTTTTACCTTCCTGTATATATTTTGGCTGACGCCTATTGTTCAACGTTACTATTATACTATATCATGCACCGATATATCAAGATTTTTTATTTTTTTTGCATAATAAACCGCGCACCCGAAAGTGCGCGGATTTAAGTCATATTATACTGCTGTATGGAACCATACATTGTCGATCTGTAATCCGTTAGGATACCTCTTCATGTTGGCTTCCGTAGCGAAGCAGAAACCGATGTAAGGAACCGTAGCTCCGTTCGCAAGCAGCTCTCTTGCTGCCTTTCTCTGCGAAGGATATGCTGCATCGCTTGCAAGCATCTTGTTGATCGCTCTCTGGAGAGCACCCGAAGCATATACGCTGTACTGGTAAGGCTGGGTGATCACCTGCCACATGTTAAGCTTACGCGATCTCATTCTGTTAAGTACGGTACTTCCCGCTGCGAGCTGCATCTGGTAATTTCCGTTTGCCTCTGTTGCGATAAGCGCTGCGAGCAGTATCTCGCTCGGATACTGGCAACCCGAATCATAGATCACGGTTGCAGCTGCCGTCGGAGTGGCTGCAGTTCCTGCGGTTACGGTAGCCTTGGGTGTTGCCGTAGCTGTAGGCTTAGGTGTCGCGGTCGGCTTTGGCGTTGCCGTGGGCTTCGGTGTCGCAGTCGGCTTAGGTGTTGCAGTAGGCTTCGGCGTTGCCGTGGGCTTAGGTGTCGCGGTCGGCTTAGGTGTCGACGTAGCTGTAGGCTTGGGCGTTGCGGTCGGTATCGGAGTTGCGGTAGGACTCGGTGTTGCGGTCGGTGTAGGTGTCGCAGTGGGCTTGGGAGTGATGAAAATCTTCTCTTCGGGCTCAACTACGGAAAGACCTGCAATTCCTGCTACAAAAAGCGAATCCGATTTGTCAGCCTCACCTTCAAGCTTGATATAATCGCTGTGGATGTAAGCTGTGCGGTTCTTATATTTAACGGCGATAAAACCGTTTGCGTCATATTCTGAGAGCCATTCGAACTCATCGTTTGTATAAACAATACCGATGGATTCTGATGTGCGGTCTGCTGCAGCACGTACATTTACCGTGGTTGCAGTAACCTTTGCTTTTCCGTTTTGCTTTGTTTCTTCATTTTCGGCAAGCTTCTTTTCCGCTGCCTCAATAATTTCTTCTTCGGTAAGAGACTTGATTTCCCCATCGGAACTCTCCGTGGCTGTTTCATCGTCTCCCTTTACAGGTTCGGGCGAGATAAGTGTGAAATGGATTTCGGCATCCCTGTTCTCTGCAAAGAATTCAGGTCCGCTGATCTTGTCCGGCTTTGTCTCATCATCATATAAAACCTGTGCCTGTGCTGCCTTTGAATGCTTATCTTGATTTTCAGAACCGAGTACTTTGCCGATTCCTGCAACACCGATTGCCATGCAAACGGCCAGCATCACCAGCATTACTCTTGTTTTAAATGCACTCATGTCTCTCCTCATACAGTCATTATTACGACTTGTTACAAATTGTTACAAATTTGTTACGTTTAGAAGATAACACATAAGTCAAAATTTGTCAAGCTTTAATTTTTTCTTAATAATTCGGGCTTTCTTACAGACTTAAACCCAATATGATGGGGTCGCTGACATATGCCTGCACCAAGCTTTTGGGAAAAGTCTGTAATTTTTGCCGAGTTTATAGCCTATAAATTTATTTCCCGACAAAAAAATAAAATAAATAAGCTGGAATATCTTCCCTTTTTTGAACAGTTTCTTTATTATGCTTTTCACCATGCTCCTGCCCTCCTTAACGGACGACAGATCTTTGAACACCCCGGGATAGAGCTTCTGCGTAACTGCCAGGTCGAAATTCCTCTTCCTCTGTTTTTTGCAGCTGTATTTATGATAATGGTAAACAACGGCATCCGCCGCATAACAGACCTTGTATCCCGCATCTATCGCTTTTCTTGCAAAGATCATATCTTCATTGAAGAATATATCCTCAAAGCCGCCGATGTATTCGAAAACATCCCTTCTGTACATACAGCAGACATCGGAACAGAAAATGGTTTTTATTCCCAGACGGCCGTAGTCCTCCCTGCTTTTTACCATGCTTTCCGGAGGATAGTTGAAGCGCTGTGTAAGTCTTAAATACTCCGGAGCAGCCGCATCGGTCTTCTGCCTTGCATAGCACTGTCCGGCATCGGGAGTGCTTTCTATCATGTTAAGCATACGCTCCGTCAGGTATTCGTCGGCCGGAACCGCATCCATTGTCATCATGAGTATGTAGGGACTGTGTCCCTTTGCCGCTCCCGCATTTCTTGTAAGTCCGTGTGAAAAATCTTTTTTTGCGATCGGGTACACCCTGATGAAAGTATCGTCCGGCTCGCCGTTTTTAACGAGCAGCTCATTTATGTGCCTTTCAAAACGCACGATCTCGTTTTCGTCGACTCCGGTCAGAGTATACATTATTATAATGCTCTCCGGGCGTATCTTCTGCTTCACGAGCATTTCTATCAGTCTGTCAAATTTTTCATCCGGCCTGTAAACCGGTATCACCACATCTATCATATCTGCCTCAAACGGTTTTTTCTGTCAAAAAAACAGACATACGGATAACCGCTGTCTGTTTTTTCAGCTTTTCATTATTTACTGTATATTACAGTTCTACAGCGCCGGAAACACCCTTGCCTACAAAGTAAGCCTTGTTCTCCTCGGGCTTGATGTAGAGTTCCTCGATGTCCTTGCCTGCAGCCTTCTTAGCCTTAGCGATTACATCATCAACATCTACTTCGTTACCGAAGAACTGAACAGCAACCTTAAGCTCAGCCTTCTTAGCTGCCTTCTTAACGGGTGCTTTCTTCTCAACTGCTTCCTTAACCTTCTTAGCTTCAGCTTTTACTTTCTCAGCAGCCTTCTTAACAACTGCCTTCTTAGCGGGCTTCTCAGCCTTCTTAGCCTCAGCCTTGGCTTCTGCCTTAACTTCTGCCTTCTTTTCAGCTACTGCCTCTACAGCCTTAGCTTCAACCTTCTTCTCCTCAGCCTTAACGGGAGCCTTCTTAGCAGCTGCCTTAGCTTCGGTATCAGCCTTCTTTACTGTTGCCATCAGAGTATCCTCCTAAGTAGAATGAATTTTTATTTTTGATGATAAGATAATAAACCCTTTTTGTATAAAATGCAAGCTTTTTATATTAATTTCTACTTATTGAACAACTTGAACATGAAATACGGGCTTTTGTTATTAAAATTCACAATAAAATCTTATTTTTTTACTATTTAATCAGAGTTTTTATAAATTCCGAAACCTGATCTGCGGCATGCTCATGAGAAGCCTCTGTCGGATGCCAGTCAACCACTACCTCGCTTCCCTGCTGGTCAAGCTTAAGATAGTAAACCTCGTTGTCGCCGGTCTCGGTCTTATATCTGTTTACCGTATCCTCGACAGCCGGGCAAAGATCCTGTCCCATCACACCGAGTACACACACGATTTTTGCATCGGGATTCTTCTCTCTTACGAGCTTCAGAAATTCAACATAGTGTACGGTGTAGTCTTCGATTTTTTCGGCATCGCCCTTAGTATACGAAGCATCGTTTGTTCCGAGATTTATCACAACAACATCGGGTACATATTTTGAGAAATCCCATTCTTCTGTTTTCGAATTATGTTTAACTAAGAAAGCTCCGTCTCCGTTTCCAAGTTTATCATAATACGTTGGCATTAATTGTGTAAGAACCTTATTACCATCATTACTATACCCTGTAATAATACCATGTCCGCTTGCCGCAACCAAACTATAATCAGCATCTAATTTTTGAGCTGTTTTATATGCATACGCTTTAGTGCAATCCTCGTTAGAGTATGAAAACGTCTCGCCAAATTTGCCATCAACTCCATATCCACAAGTGATAGAATCACCGACAAACTCAATTTTCAGTTGTTTTTCTTCTGTCGGAGATAGTACGGCTTCTCCATCACAATTAATTAACATAATTGACATGGTTGTAGCTGCCTCAGACAGTTTTAGCACTTTAATTACATGTTCTTCGACGTTTTCGGAATCAACGACCATGACTTTTTCAATAGCCGCATCCATTGTCTTTTTCTCAACGATCTGTCCATCTACATATATAGCATATCTGGGACTATCATTTTTCTTGGATGCATAAGAATCACCACGAAGTACTATTTCACATTTCTTACCTTTAAAATTAAATTCCGCTCCGCTACCTGAATAGGCAAACCAAAGTATATCATCAATTACTTTTGTTCTTCCTATCAGCTTTGCGTTTTCACTCGTAACAACCAACTGCTGATCCTCCTTTTTTTCCGTGCTTTCCACACTTTCTACACTTTCTATACTTTCTACGCTTTCAGAAGCCGACGAAGACGAAGCGCTGTCCGAACTGTCACTTCCGCATGCAGTCATGGAAAATGCCATAGCGGCCGCACAGAAAAGCATTAATAGTTTTTTCTTCATAATCCTGCCTTTCTTATCCTTATGAATTTTTAAATTGAACGTCCATTATTATATCACGGGATTTTTTTGTCGTCCATAGATTTTTTTATACTTCTGTATCTTAAAATCAGAAAAACAATTACAATGACAATCAGAAGTATCATAACTATTACCACAATAAGTAAAACAGTATTTTTACTGTTTTTTGTTTCAGTTTGTTTTTTGCCGGAATCATTTGCCTTGTCTCTGGAATCTGTCTCGATAAAAGTAACCTCACCGGTTTCACCTCCGGTCATGCTTTCAAATTTTTTGTTATCCGAAAGCTCTATTTCCGAAAATTCCTTTACCGAAGCAAATTCACCTTTTTCGGTATCATAGTCTTTTTTCACTTCATATGACATCATTCCGAAAGACTGAGATTCAATCTCGGCTCTGTATTCTTTGCCGTCATATATTTCAAAAAACTTTGCCCTTCCCATGATATACGGAAGCACAGC
>DFFN01000045.1 GCA_002369525.1 Lachnoclostridium sp. UBA3775
ATGATGCAGCTTTCCGGCGGCGAGAAGGCACTTACGGCAATTTCCCTGCTGTTTGCGATACTTGACCTTAAGCCTTCGCCTTTCTGTCTGCTTGACGAGATTGAGGCGGCGCTTGATGATTCAAACGTAAGCCGTTTTGCAAACTATCTCAAAAAGCTCACGGCCAATACCCAGTTCATCGTCATCACGCACAGAAGAGGAACCATGGCGGCGGCCGATTCGCTGTATGGTATCACGATGCAGGAAAAGGGCGTATCCGCTCTTGTAAGCGTAAATCTTGTCGAGAGCGAGCTTAAATAAACAATAAAGAGGTACATAAATTGGGAATATTCAGAATAATAAAGAACGGTCTTTCAAAGACACGTAAGAGCATAGCATCGGGACTTGATTATATTTTCAACGGTTTCACCCATATAGATGATGAGTTTTATGAGGAAATAGAAGAAATACTCATAATGGCCGATCTTGGCGTTGAAACAACCGGTGAGATCATCGAAAGCCTTAAGGAAAAGGTTGAGGAGCAGAAGATCAAACAGCCCGCGGACTGCAGGCAGCTGCTTATCGACAGCATCAAGGAGCAGATGCATGTTCCGGAAAATGCCTATGAATTTGAAAATACAAAGTCGGTTGTGCTGGTTATCGGCGTAAACGGCGTCGGAAAGACCACGACCTGCGGCAAGCTTGCCGGAAATCTTAAGAATGAGGGCAAGAAGGTTATACTCGCAGCGGCCGATACCTTCCGTGCGGCTGCGATCGAACAGCTGCAGGAATGGTCCGTACGTGCCGATGTTCCCCTCATATCGCAGCAGGCCGGTACCGATCCGGCAGCGGTGGTGTTTGATGCCGTGAATTCTGCAAAGTCCAAGAAAGCGGATATCCTGATATGCGATACTGCCGGAAGGCTTCATAACAAGAAAAACCTTATGGAAGAGCTCGGAAAGATAAACAGAGTGATCGACAGGGAATATCCCGATGCTTTCAGGGAAACTCTTGTTGTGCTTGACGGCACAACGGGCCAGAATGCGCTTATGCAGGCAAGGCAGTTCAATGAGGTGGCAAAGATTACCGGTATAGTCATAACCAAGCTTGACGGAACTGCAAAGGGCGGCATTGCAATAGCGGTCCAGAAGGAGCTGGGCATACCCGTTAAATATATAGGCGTCGGCGAAAAGCTTGAGGATCTTCAGAAATTCGATGCAGACCAGTTCGTCGATGCACTGTTCGCGGTTGCCGAAGAGGAAGCGGGAGAGTAAAGCGGAATATGGTAAATATGCCTTAAAACCCGTACCCGGAAATGTGCATCTTATATGGTAAAAGGGGAAAGAGCTTTGATAAAGGCGTAAGAATGCACAGTAAAAAAGCAGGCATTTTGGTAAAATTACCGGTAGAAACGGCGGACGGTTGATGAGATAATTACCACAGGGCCCGAAAGTAAAAAAAATCGAAAAAAAGTTCGATTTGAGTATTGACTTAATAAAAAGCTTGTGCTATTATACAGACAAGAACAAAAGTTCGATTGGAGGAGAAAATGGCAAACGAAGATAAGAAAAAGGCGCTGGAAGCTGCGCTTTCACAGATTGAAAAAAGTTACGGCAAGGGTTCTGTAATGAAGCTCGGAGACGGTACAAAGGATTCGTCGGTTCAGGCCGTTCCCACGGGTTCCCTCGGACTTGATATAGCACTCGGTATCGGCGGTTTTCCCAAGGGAAGGATAATCGAGATCTACGGACCCGAATCAAGCGGTAAAACGACCGTAGCCCTTCATTGCTGTGCGGAGGTACAGAAACGCGGCGGAATAGCAGCCTTCATCGATGCAGAGCACGCACTCGATCCGGTCTATGCAAAAAATATCGGTGTCGATATCGACAATCTCTACATTTCCCAGCCGGATAACGGAGAGCAGGCACTTGAGATAACAAATACACTTGTCCGTTCCGGAGCTGTTGACATCGTGATCGTTGACTCTGTTGCGGCTCTTGTTCCCAAGGCCGAAATTGACGGTGACATCGGTGATTCCCATATGGGTCTTCAGGCAAGGCTGATGTCTCAGGCACTCAGAATGCTGACAGGTGTGATTTCAAGAACAAACTGTATCGTAATCTTTATTAACCAGCTCCGTCAGAAGATAGGAGTAATGTTCGGTAATCCGGAGACCACTACCGGTGGTACTGCACTGAAATTTTATTGCTCTGTAAGACTTGACGTAAGAAGAATCGAAGCAATCAAACAGAGCGGAGATGTAGTCGGAAACAGAACAAGAGTAAAGGTTGTTAAGAATAAAGTAGCTCCTCCTTTCCGTGAGGCTGAGTTCGACATCATGTTCGGAAAAGGAATCAGCAAGGAAGGAGACATCCTTGACATTGCTGTTAACAATGACATAATCGAAAAGAGCGGCGCATGGTTTGCCTACGGCGGACAGAAGATCGGTCAGGGACGCGAGAATACAAAAACTTATCTTGCGGAGAATCCTGCGGTAATGCTGGAGATTGAAAACAAGGTAAGGGAACTCTATGACCTTCCCGTTGCGGATGTTCCTGCCGGCAATGCTTCGGAAGAAGAACAGGATAAATGAGGATTACTTCGATAACAAAAGAGAATTCCAGAAAGATCCGGTTTGCTGTGGACGGTAAACCGGGTTTTTTCCTAAATGTGAGTGAGCTTCGTGAAAACGGCCAGTACGGAAGAATAATCGGTCTTTTGGGCCCGGACGGTAAATCTGATGAACTTGACATAGAGCTTGATGATCTGATGTTTGAAAAGATCCGGAAAGAAATTATTATACCGCGCGGAAAACGCTATGCGCTTTCGCTCCTTGCAGACCGTGACTATACAGAAAAAAAGCTTCGTGACAAGCTGAAAGAAACGGGCTACAATGAGGATGACAGGGATGAGATAATCGGATATCTGAAAGAAAAAGGTTTTCTTGACGATCTTCGGTATGCAAAAACATACATAAGGCTTGCCATAAAAACAAAGAGCAGGCGCTGCATTTGCGGCAAGCTTTTTGAAAAAGGAGTTTCTGACGATACGGTAAAGCAGGCCTTTGAGGAAACAGAGACCGAATTTGCCGATACCGGAATCAACAGTGAGGAGCTTAAATTTGCCGCACTTGACAGGCAGATTGAAAAGGTGCTCGGAAAAACGGCGGCGGATGACAGGGATTCCTTAACGAAGGCAATACAGTCATTAATGCGTAAAGGTTTTCATTACAGCGAAATAAAACAAAGGATTGAAAACTATTACAAAACAGGGCAGGAATGATTCTGCCCTGTTTTTATGAGAGGTTAATAACAATCAGTATCATTTAAGTACTGCTTGTTTTTTTGTCTTGTTTGCAGCTTCGGCAAATTTCTCTGCAGTCTGTTTCGTGAAGGTGACTGCATTCTTTTCCTGCCTGCAGAATTTCACGCAGTCATCGGTAGTAAGAGGATTTTTTGCTTCCGCAGTTTTTTCAAATGCCGGATGTTTCATGATATTATCCAGGCATTTGTCAAAATCATCATTGTCTTTTATGACAATATTTTTCAAGGATGCATTGTCAGGATTATCAAGCTTTTCTTTAACTATGCTTGCTGCAACGGCCTTTCTGTAATTAAGGTATGAAGGATCATCCTTTGGAAGAGATGAAATATCCTTGCCGGCAACAGCCCTCATGCCTTTGCTTATTGTAAAATCAAGCTTTGCTTTGAAAATGTCCTCGGGAGAGGAATTGCTGCTTTCAATGATTTTTACCTTTTTCATATTGAATTCAGCGATGATTTCATTCTTCATACGGAGCTCTTTCTTTGGAACAAGCACATTCTTGGCGTGGGCTTCATCACGTTCCTTTGCTTTTTGAACCATTGCCTCCCATCCGTCTGCAATTTTATCGTTATCGTTTAAGGCAGCTTCGGCTTTTTTAAAAACCTCAAGCATTCTTCTAAGTTCTTCCCTGGTCTTTAGAGCTGCCTGATATCGTTTCCATTCCCTTGTGTTTGTCCGTTTGTTGAATACCTGTGGTTTTTTCAGGGCTCTGTCGTTTATGTAGGTATTTGTATCCTCGAGGGCAGCCTTGATCTTGAACTTGAATGCCGAAGCATCGGCGGAAAGCTGATACTGGTTTTTCTTTGCAGGGTGTTCATCATCCGGATATTTCTGTTCCAGCAATACTCCGTTGAAATTTTTTATGTCTTTAAAAAGGTTTGTGACCTTGGTCCTCATGCTTGTATATTGTTTGGAGCCTTTTTGGTATATCTTGTCAACAACCTCAATATCCTTTATTGCGCCTGTAAGATTTTTAAATCCCTCACCGAGAAAACCCTGCTGGATTTTAACAGCCTTGTTGATATTGCTTTTCATTACGGTTTTTCCGGCTGTTTCGGCATTTGTTTCAGCAATCAGAAGGCCAAAAAGGTTTCCTTCCGCTTCTGTACTGTTTTCGGAATCCTTTTTCCATTTGCTAAGGTCATTGATGGAAGAGTATTCGGCGAGCTTGTCATTATCAACGATTCTTGGAAGACCTTGTATCAGACATCCTTCGGGAATATCGCGTTTGCTGTAAGCCTCCATGCTTTCCCTTATCATGTCCTTCGTTTTTTCAAATCTTAAAACGGCGGCTTCCGCTTCAGCTGTCTTAACATCATAACCGAACAGGGAGTTTAAGAATACTTCGCTGTCTGTATTAAGAATCTCCATAGCGGTTGATTTGGGAATGATCGACATTTTGCTTAGCGGTACACATTTACCGTCTGTACCGTCTTCCGTAAAATCAGCACCCAGGCTTGTGTCGTTATCGATCCCCTGTATGCCGCAGACTTTTCCGTTTTCATCGACCTTGTAACAGATATTGCCGGGATGTCTGTCGGCATTGCCGCAGATATAATCCAACAGCTGAAGATTGGCGATGTCTTTTATGACCTGCGGGTTATCAAAGGATGATTGTGAAATTTTTATAAAATTACTGCTGCTGTCAACATTGCTTAAGTCTTCTCCGGAAGCCTCATTCATTGCTGTCGCTTTGATTATTTTTTTGTTGCCGTTATCATTGATGACAAGATTGACATTTTCGGAATGCGCGACAACATCGCCTATCTTGAACAGGTCTGCAACCATTGACATGGCCGAATTTCGTTTGTCCTGTCTGGTATCTGAGCTTATACCTAATGCCTTGTTTAAATTATGCGATAACAGGGTTTTTGAAAGATCCGAGGTGAACTCGGCAAAAATTCTTGTTTCAAGGGGTGTCTTTAGATTGTCGAGGTTTACTTCAATATCCTGCTGAACCATAAATGTCTTAAGATTTTTCTTAAGGCGGTCGGGACCGGTGGTTGCCAGATCCAGACCGTTGGAGTTAAACCCGGGTACCTTTTCGAAAAAGTCTTTGGTTCCCATCTCATCCGCTATTTTTTTTGCCGACTGGATAGTTTTATTATCATAAAGAATATCTGCAGCCGATCCGTATTTCTCATGAAGTTCCTTATTCAGCCTGTTAACTGCTTCCTGAAGGGATTCGGGCTTTTGTGAAGGGGTAACAAAAAGTCTGGTGTCGCCGTCGGGAACTATCAATCTGGTGCTCTGACCGGCACCGGCCGTACCGATTTCATTTGCATTTACGTTGATCGTACGTGAACGGGAAAACTCCAGCAGTTCATCGAAATTCAGGGGCTTAAAATCCGGATTGCCGGCATTTTCGGCAAGCACTTTCTCATATTTATTGATGGTTTTAAGGTCTTTGCTGAGTTTTCTGCGAAGCTTTTCAAGCTTTTTTGTATCGTCCTCTTTTAGCTTTCCTTGGTTTTTCTGCTCAAAACCGTTGATGCAGGTAATACAGTCGATATATAAGGTCTTGTAGACACCCAGAAGATTCTGATTCTTTTCTTTGTTATTATCATCATTTTTATCTTCTT
>DFFN01000027.1 GCA_002369525.1 Lachnoclostridium sp. UBA3775
ATCGCCTTTACCGAGGATGTGGGCAAGCGTTTTGAGGCAATGGGCTTCGGCGTATTCAAGGTTGAAAACGGAAACGATACCGACGAGATCGGAAGGGCTGTTGAGGCTGCCAAGGCAGATACCGAAAAGCCTTCGCTTATTATCGTTAAGACAGTTATCGGCTACGGCACTCCGAAAGCCGGAACCGCCTCGGTGCACGGTTCACCCGTAGGCGCCGAGGGCATTGAAGTGATGAAGGATAATTTCGGCTGGCCCAGCAAAGAGCCTTTCTTCGTACCTGCAGAGGTTTACGAGCACTACGACAGGATCCAGAAAAAGCTTGCCGAAGATGAAGAAAAGTGGAATGCGCTTTTTGAAGAATATAAGGAGAAATTCCCCGAGGAGGCAAGGGAGCTTGCAATCTGCACCGATCCTTCATTTGCGGAAAAGGCACTTTCGGACGAGAGCTACTGGAACGATCTCATTAACGATCTCAAGCCCGCAAAGGTTCTTGACTATTCAAAGGATGCCGACGCTACGAGAAACGTAAGCGGCTGGGTGCTTAACAAGAAGCTTAAAGGACTGCTTCCCGGTCTTATCGGAGGCTCTGCAGACCTTGCTCCTTCAAACATGACCTATATGTCAGGTATGGGCGATTATCAAGCTGCGGATTACACCGGAAGAAACCTTCATTTCGGTATCAGGGAATTTGCAATGTCTGCGATCACAAACGGTATGGTGCTCCACGGACTTAAGACCTTCTGCGCAACCTTCTTCGTTTTCTCTGATTATGTCAAACCGATGGCAAGGCTTGCGGCGCTTATGCAGATACCTACCATCTACGTGCTTACACATGATTCGATCGGTGTAGGCGAGGACGGCCCGACACATGAGCCGATCGAGCAGCTTGCAATGCTTCGCTCGCTTCCGAATTTCCACTGCTTCAGACCCGCGGATGCAACAGAAACGCTTGCGGCATGGTATTCGGCGGTAACTTCAAAGAACACGCCTACGGCGCTTGTGCTTACAAGACAGAACCTTTCTCCTCTTGCAGGTTCGTCAAAGGAAGCTTTAAAGGGCGCATATATACTGGAGGATGCAAACAAAGAGGTTCCTGATGCGATCTTAATGGCATCCGGCTCAGAGGTTGAGCTTTGCGTTAAGGCAAAGGAAAAGCTTGCGGGCGAAGGAATCGATGTCAGAGTCGTTTCCGTTCCTTCAATGGATGTTTTTGAGGAACAGTCCGAGGAATACAAGGAAAAGGTACTTCCTTCCAAGGTCAGGGCAAGAGTGGCGGTTGAAGCCGCTTCGGACTTCGGCTGGGGCAGATATGTGGGACTTGACGGAGAATATGTAACAATGAAGGGCTTCGGAGCATCCGCTCCCAACAAGCTTCTCTTCGAAAAGTTCGGTTTCACCGTCGATAATGTTGCTTCGGCAGTTAAGAAGGCAGTTTCAAAAAAATAACGGATCAAGAAGGTTGATATGCACCGGCTGAGTATAAGAAACAGAAAATTTATACTTTACGCACTGGCGTTAGTGATATGCATCGTGCTTGCCGTGGGCTTTGCGAAGCGTTTCACGAAGCTCATATGGAAACCCGCGAAGGGCGATGAGCGCGCTGCCATATATAATGCCAAGCCGATAGCCGACAGTGCAAAGATCTTTGAAGCAGGGGCGATGCCCACAAAGCTTTCGGATCCGGCAAACTTCGGTTTTGTGCCCTTCGTAAAAATCGACGGCATAGCGGTGGACGGGTTTGAAAGGCAGAATGAGGCGGTATTTTCGGCAGACGGTAACGTTAAGGGAGTTACAACCTTCAGGGGAAATGCCTTAAGAAACGTATCCGGCACAGCCGATCCGCAGATAATCTCCGGAAAATTTTCCGCAACCTGGAAAACCGGTATCGGAAAAGCATCGGGAGTGACCAAAAACCTTGACGCAAGAGGCCAGCCGCTTGTTATTAACTGGAGCGACGAGGTAAAGCAGGTTCTTGTAAGGCCTGACTCAAAGAAAAACAAAGCAGATTTCACGGAAGTGATCTATGCTTCAAGAGACGGAAGAATATACTTCCTTGACATAGAAGACGGCAGCTACACCAGGGAGCCGATAGTGCTGCAGACTCCGGTGACCGGCACCGCCACAATGTGTCCGGACGGAAAGCCGGTCTACGTCGTAGGCGCGGGCGACTGTGCGAAAAACGAGGATTCTTCCATATATGTGATAAACCTTTTGAACGGGCAGATAATTGAGAAATTCGGGGAAAGAAGCAATTTTTCAATGAAGCTTCCCGAGGAAAAGTACGATTTTTACGCATCGGCGCTTTTTTCCGACAAGGGCGACTGTCTTGTCGCACAGGGTGAAAACGGAGTGATATACTCCTACGCTGTAATGACAGAAGGCAGCGGCGGAGACATCAAGGTAAATCTCAGGCAGAAAACCGAATTTACCTACACCTATGACAACGGTGTTTCGGCCACCTCCTCTTCCGGAATCGCCGCATGGGGCGAATATGTATACTCCTGCGATGAAGACGGACATCTTCTGTGCACAAACATAAACACCCTTGAGACCGTCTGGGTCAGAAAGCTCGGAGAATGCTTTTCATGCACGCCTGTTCTTGAGGAGGACAGGGAAGCCGGAACGGTATTCATCTACATAGGTTCTTCGCTCGACAGGGATAAGGGCAAGAACGTAAAAGGTTTTTCATATATCACAAAGCTCAATGCCGCAACGGGTGATATAATCTGGCAGAGAGAATATAAAACAAGGGTTACAAAGCTTACCGACGGCGGCTTTATGGGAACGGCCTGTCTCGGAAGCGGTTCTCTTTCGGATTATGTTTTCTTTACGGCAGTCGGCACCACAGGGAAAAAGGCCGACAAAAAGAACGGAATAGTGCTTGCCGTCAACAAAAAGACGGGGGGCATTAAATATTATGTAAGATTAAAGCACTATGCCGCATCAAGTCCGGTATGCGTATACGGATCGGACGGCACAGGCTATCTTATCATATGTGACAATGACGGTAATCTTTTCCTGCTTGACGGAGAAAGCGGGAAATGTAAGGATACCAGAAAGATTGGGGAACGCATCACTTCGGAACCGGCAGTTTTCGGAAACAGGCTGATAATCGGGACGGAGTCAAAGATTTATGGGATAAGTCTTGAGTAGGTTTAGGAGGCGTATTTAAGTGAACTCATATGACGTGTTTCTCGATCTGGCAGTGATAATTGCCAGTGCTAAATTTCTGGGAATTATTGCAAGGAAGCTCCGTGCACCCCAGGTTGTCGGAATGATAGTGGCCGGTCTGCTTATCGGACCGAGCTGCCTCAAAATAGTAAACCAGACGGAATTCCTTTCGGGCATGGCCGAGATCGGCGTGGTTCTTCTGATGTTTTCGGCAGGACTTGAAACTGATTTAAAGGATCTGGTGAAAACGGGCCCTAAGGCCTGCTTTATCGCGACTGCGGGAGTTTTTGTACCGCTTGCGGCAGGAACCCTTTATTATCTTTGCTACTACGGTTTTGCCGAGATCGGCTCTACTAAATTCATGCAGGCCGTGTTCATCGGAACGATAATGACCGCAACCTCGGTGTCGATTACGGTACAGACGCTGAAGGAGCTCGGAAAGATAAATTCCGTTCTCGGAACAACCATAGTAAGCGCAGCGATAATCGACGATATCATCGGTATCGTTGTACTGACTGTCGTTATCGGCTTCAGCGGCGACAGCGCCGATACAAACATAGGAAAGATGCTGCTTAAGATACTTTTGTTCTTTGCTTTCAGCATCGTTGTGGGCTACATCACCTACCGCCTGTTCCAGCTTGCGGAGAACAGATGGGACCATACGCAGAGGATACCGATATTCGGACTTACGCTCTGCTTTTTGATGGCTTGGCTTGCCGAGGAGGTTTTCGGCATTGCGGATATCACCGGTGCATATTTTGCGGGCATAATCCTTTGCAATACAAGGAATTCAAAGTATATAGACCGGAAGATGAGCATAAGCTCGTACATGATGTTCGGTCCCGTATTCTTTGCATCGATCGGTCTCAAGACCAACATCAGCAGCATAAATCCCGGAGTCCTGCTGTTTTCTCTTGGATTCATAGCGATAGCGCTGCTTGGCAAGATAGTAGGCTGCGGGCTTGCAGGAAGGCTCTGCGGCTTTAAGGGAAAGGAAAGTCTGATAATCGGTGTCGGCATGATGACAAGGGGCGAGGTTGCCCTTATCGTTGCACAGAAAGGCCTTGCGGCCGGACTTGTTGATTCGGTATACTTCGCATCGGTAATACTTCTGATCGTTGTATCAAGCATTGCAACGCCGATTTTGTTAAAATCTTTATTTTCGGGAACCAACGGTCCCGACAGCCCGGAGACACAGACCGCCGGGACTGCAGAACAGAAAGCTTAAAGGAGAGATTAATATGTGTGACTGTAAAAAACCTTACTACATAACAACGGCAATCGCCTATACCTCGGGCAAGCCCCATATCGGAAATACATATGAGGCAGTGCTTGCGGATGCGATTGCAAGATATAAAAGATTTGAGGGCTATGATGTGTTCTTCCAGACAGGAACCGACGAGCACGGCCAGAAAATCGAGCAGAAGGCTGTAGAGCATGCCTGCACTCCCAAGGAGTTTGTGGACGGTGTTGCCGGAACCATAAAGAACATCTGGGATCTGATGGGAACAAGCTATGACAAGTTCATAAGAACCACCGATGCGGATCATGAAAAGCAGGTTCAGAAGATTTTCAAGAAGCTATATGAACAGGGCGATATCTATAAGGGTGCCTATGAAGGTCTTTACTGCACTCCCTGCGAGTCCTTCTGGACAGAGTCCCAGCTTGTGGACGGAAAGTGCCCCGACTGCGGCCGTGAAGTTGTTCCGGCAAAAGAGGAGGCCTACTTCTTCAAGATGAGCAAATATGCCGACAGACTGATCGAGCATATAAATACCCATCCCGAGTTCATACAGCCCGTAAGCCGCAAGAACGAAATGATGAACAATTTCCTGCTGCCGGGTCTCCAGGACCTCTGCGTTTCACGTTCATCGTTCAAGTGGGGTATCCCTGTTGATTTTGATGACAAACATGTCGTATATGTATGGCTTGATGCCCTTACAAACTATATTACCGGTATCGGTTATGATGCCGACGGAAATTCTTCAGAACAGTATAAGAAGTTCTGGCCTGCCGACCTTCACCTTATCGGAAAGGACATCATTCGTTTCCATACAATTTACTGGCCCATCTTCCTGATGGCACTCGGCGAGCCCCTGCCCAAGCAGGTGTTCGGTCATCCCTGGCTGCTCCAGGGCGGCGAGAAGATGAGCAAGTCAAAGGGCAACGTTATCTATGCCGATGACCTTGTAAAGCTTTTCGGCGTTGATGCGGTAAGATATTTTGTGCTTCACGAGATGCCTTTTGAAAACGACGGTGTGATCACCTGGGATCTGATGATCGAGCGTACCAATTCCGATCTTGCAAATACACTCGGGAACCTTGTAAACCGTACGGTTTCCATGAGCAATAAATATTTTGACGGCGTTGTAAGAAGAAGCGGCGTGACTGACGATGTTGACGCAGAGCTTAAGGAGCTTTCACTTGCCCTAAAGGCAAAGGTTTCCGAAAAGATGGACAGGCTCCGTGTTGCCGATGCGCTCACCGAGATATTTGCTCTCTTTAAACGCTGCAACAAATATATAGACGAGACCACACCCTGGGCTCTTGCAAAGAGCGAGGAAGACAAGCCGAGACTTGCCGAGGTTCTCTATAACCTTACCGAGAGCATAATAATCGGCGCAAGCCTTCTGGTGAATTTCCTTCCGGGAACCGCTCAGAAGATCGCCGCAGAGCTTGGTACAAAGCTTAGGGGCATAGACGAACTTGACAGATTCGGACTTTATCCCGACGGCGGCAAGGTGAGTGCCGAGCCTGAGATTCTTTTCGCAAGGCTTGATCCAAAGACTGTCCTTCCCGAGGTTGAGAAGATCAAGGAGGCTCAGAAGGCTGAATATGAAGCCGAGCTTGCCATGATCGCAAGGAACACGGGCAAGGAAACCGAGGCAAAAGCAGAAAGCAGGGATGAGGCAGAATCAGGTATCATGGATGTTCCTTTTGCCGATGAAATTGAATACGGTGATTTTGCAAAGCTTTCTCTCCGTGTAGGCGTTATCGAAAAGTGCGAAGCGGTCGAGAAGTCCAAGAAGCTCCTTGTCAGCCAGGTAAGGGTGGGAAGCAGGGTGCTTCAGATCGTGTCGGGAATCAAGAAATCCTACAGCCCCGAACAGATGGTAGGAAAACAGGTTTGCGTTCTCGTAAACCTTAAGCCTGCGCTTCTTGCGGGCATAAAATCGGAAGGCATGCTTTTATGCGCAGAAAATGCCGAAGGCGAGCTTTCCCTGATGACCACCGACAGGGCAATGCCTTCCGGTGCGGAAATCTGCTAGTTTTAAAGTATGCAGCTTGGAGGACTGTAATATATGAAAAGATTTTTCAGCGAACTCAGTGTCTTGATGAAGAAACGAAAGCATCTGCTGTTTCTTATCATACTCTGGAGCATATGCGCACTAACCCTGCTCATGTTCTCCAAAGGACTTGACAGCACTGTTGAAGATTCATTCGGAAAGAATCCGCCGGTTAAATCTCAGAGTCAGCCGGATCAGGTTAACAATCCCGCTGTAAACCCGGTAAATGAAGGAGTCAGCGAGAAAAAGGAATATACCTATGAACTGGATGTCAAAAACATGGACAGTGTTGACAAGCTTGTGGTACGTAAGGCGCTCAACAAACTTCTGACCGAGTCCAAGGATTTTGATTATTATTCCTACTATGTTTCCTCCGGAACGGTTGTGGGACTTAAGAATCCTGCGGCCCTTGACATAAGCACAAGGACCAAAACCTCTCAGGATGACCAGGGGGCCTTCCATACGAATTATGAGGTAAGGGTGTTCTTCATCGACAGAAACACCGCTGTACGTTCGCCGTTTGCCAAGAAGCTGGCGACGTTGTTTGACGGAGACATGGATTACGATGCGATCCTTCCTGTCTATTATGACTATGCATGGATAGACGATGTTCAGTCCCTTACGGTTGCTGAAGGATATTCCGTAAGCAGGGTAAAGACCATAGACGAAGAATACAGCATTGACTATAAGCTTGCGATAAAAGGTTTTATCAATCTTCCCGGAGATGAAGCAGCAGAAAAGTCACAGACCATAAGTCTCGGAAACAAGAATTACGATCTGACGGGCGCGATCATAATCCCGCTCAGGGATATCGGAACGGCAAGCTCAAGCGGAAATCCCCAGTCGAGAAGAGAGTACTGGGAGCACATCTATGACATGAGAAACCGCGGCGTCATCATTTCGGATATGAAACCCGACGAGCTGCAGAAATATATGGACAAGGCATTGGCTGAGAACGATGCCACCGGTAACGGAAAGAAGCTTTCGGACTTCTTCAGGATAAGGATAAACGAAGCGGATTACAATAACAAGCTTCTTTATAACGATAAGATCGACGATATCAGAAGGCATGCGAAAAACATTGCCATGGGTGCAGTGATAATCGCCGGAGCGCTGCTCATTATGTATCTTCTGATCTCAATTTCAAGAAATCAGCGCTATGAGTTTCTGGCATACATAAACGGAACCGGAAAGATCGAGTTCTGGCTCATATATGTTCTGCAGATCGCGATATGGTTTGTTTTCACCGTATTCCCGTCCTATGCGCTGTATTTCGGAATCATGAAGATCGTGAAGACCAACTTTGTCGATCTGAAGGAATATTTCACCTTCCCGGCAATAATTGCGGCAATCGGTTTTGTCGTTGTTACTTTAAGGCTTCTTATCTGGAACACCGGAAAGATACTCAGAAGGATATAGGAGGCACTGGTTATGGTTTACGAAGCTAATAATCTAAGCAAAAGATTTGGCCAGGATCTGATAATCGATGACTTCAGCCTGAGAGTCGAGGAGGGAGAGTTCATTGCGCTTGTCGGTAAAAGAGGCAGCGGCATGACAACCCTGATTCAGATGCTGGTCGGAATACTCCGTCCTTCATCCGGAGAAATAGTTTTTGACGGTAAGAAGGTATCGGGCTTCCGTTTTAACAGACTCAGAAGAAAGAGCATAGCATATATCCCCACGGAACCGATACTTGTTCCGAACATGACGGTATATGAGAATCTTCTTATCGCTCTTTCCCACAGAAGAGGAAATGACAAGACAAAGAAGAAGGTCGCAAGGGATGTGCTTAAAACTCTCGGCATCAAGGACAAGGGAAGATATTTCCCGAGAGAGCTGACTCCCTTTGAAAAGCAGAAGGTCTGCATCGGCAGGGCAATGATAAAGGAGCCCGATATTATTTTCTGCGATGAGCCCACAGACATACTTGAGGGCTTTGAAACCGAACAGATGCTTGAGCTTCTGGAAATTCTCAACAGTGCAGGCTATACCATCGTTATGACCACACACAGCAAGAGAATTGCCGGCAGGTGTCACAGAATGGTACCGATTGCCGAAGGCGTACTTCCGGGCGACGAAACCGACTATACACCCGAAGATGCCATGGAGGCAATGATAGACGCAAAGAACGGTGAAGAAGAGGGTTATGACGAAGAGGCGGAGGCTGCCCGGGAGGCAGAGACCGGAGAAGCCGAAGCATACGAAGAAAAAGATGAAGTAAAGGACGCTTCCGATGAGGGCACAGAAGCCGATGAGGCTGCGGCGGCCGATGAAGAAGAGTTTGATTTTGACAATGCGGTAGCGGCGGTTGCATACTCAGTACTGGGTGACAGCAAAGCAGACGCAGGCACAAACAAAGAGGTTGTGGAAGCCGATTACAGCTTTGAAGAAGAGGACGAAGAGGACGAGCTTGGATTTGCGGCTCCCGATTACGATCCCGACGAGGAGTTCGAGAGGGACGAGATGACTCCTCCCGACGATGAGGATGATGAGTGGAATGAACTTCTCACCAGAAAGTCGCGTCTTAACAAGATCAAAAAATAAAAATAGTTTTTGAAAGGTAAACGAAGAGATGAAAAAGCAGGAAACCACGAGAAGGAGAGGAGCAGGCATTTTGATGCCGGTATTCTCGCTTCCTTCGCCTTACGGCTGCGGTACACTCGGAAAGGAAGCCTTCGAATTTGTTGACTTCGTCGCATCGACGGGCAGCAGATACTGGCAGGTGCTTCCGATCGGTCCCACAAGCTACGGTGACAGCCCGTATCAGGGCTTTTCGGCTTTTGCCGGCAACCCTTATTTTATCGATCTTACCGAGCTTTGCAAGCAGGGACTGCTTGATGCAAAGGAGCTTGAAAAGGTCAATTTCGGAACCAATCCGGAATATGTTGACTACGGCAAGATGTACGAAAACAGGTATACCGTATTAAGAAAAGCTTTTGAAAAGACGGGGGGCAAATACAAGGAAAGCGCAGCCTATAAAAAGTTTGAAAAGGATTCAAAATACTGGCTCGAGGATTTCGCTTTATTCATGGCACTTAAGAGCAGGTTTGAAGGAAGACCCTGGCAGGAGTGGGACAAGGATATAAAGCTCAGAAAGCCTTCCGCTGTAAAGAAATACAGGGAAGAGCTTGCAGAGGATATCGAATTCCAGAAATTCATGCAGTTCACCGTTTTCG
>DFFN01000162.1:0-3140 GCA_002369525.1 Lachnoclostridium sp. UBA3775
TGTAGATATCGAGGAAGGTTGATACACGGCCTACCGACATTGCAGCACCGTTCTGAGTCTTGATGGCTGCAAGGTAACCGAAGTAGAGCCACTGAACAGCTTCCTTAGCATCCTTGGCGGGCTGTGAAATATCATAGCCGTAGGACTGAGCCATAACCTTCATCTGCTTAAGAGCCTTGATCTGCATTCCAAGCTCTTCTCTCTGGCGGATAATATCATCAAGCATTGTTCCGTCACCGCAGTTTGCAAGATCCTCCTGTTTTTTCTTGATGAGGAAATCGATTCCGTAAAGAGCCACTCTTCTGTAGTCACCGACGATACGTCCGCGGCCGTAGGTATCGGGAAGACCTGTCAGGATGTGCGAGTGACGTGCTGCCTTGATCTCGGGAGTGTAAACTGAGAATACAGCATCCGAATGGGTTGTATGATACTCGGTAAAAATCTTGTGAAGTTCAGGGCTGGGAGTATATCCGTAGGTTTCACAGCTCTGCTCTGCCATTCTGATACCGCCGAAAGGCATGAATGCTCTCTTTAAAGGCTTGTCTGTCTGAAGACCTACGATCTTCTCAAGCTCAGGCTGATCTTCGAAAAGGTAGCCGGGCTTGTGTGAGGTGATGGTTGATACGATATCAGTGTCCATATCAAGGACGCCACCCTTTGCACGAGCTTCTTTGAAGAGCTCCTGCAGCTTACCCCAAAGCTTATCTGTTGCTTCTGTTGTACCCTCAAGGAAGGACTGATCGCCTTCATAGGGTGTGTAGTTGTTCTGAATGAAATCACGTACGTTTACTTCCTCTCTCCAAAGACGTCCCTGGAAAGATTCCCACTGTTCACGAGTTTCCATAACAAATCCTCCTTTTTACTCATGCAAGGCTTCTTAGGCTGCATGCACGGTATTTTTTTATTTCGCGCGCATATTGCGGTTGATACGAATGTAACAGATATATGATACCTCAAATTTCAATAAATTTCAACTAAAACCTTGAATTTATTTTTCTTTTCATCTGTTTGACCCCAGTATATCACATTCCGGGAAAAAGTCGGTAACAAATGTTACGATTTGATATTTTTTTCAAAATATTTTTTATATATCGGAAAAGCTGCCGCGCATACCGAAAACAAACCGGTTACAAACCATAGCGTCATCCCCCTGTTACATGAAGTCTTCAAGTCCGTCACGATCAAGAATGATGATGGCATCCTTTTTTATATCTATCAGCCCGTCCTCTTTCATTTTGCTCAGTTCCCTTGATAGAGAAGGTCTGGTGGTTCCGAGATATGCTGCAAGCTGCTCGCGGTTCATATTTAGAATGACCACTCCCTCCTTTGCCTTTTCCATCAGCCATATTGCAATCCTCTCGCGCAGTATGTTGCAGCTCAGTATATGTGCCTTCTGCGTGATTTCCAGATTTCTGTCAGAAAAGATCCCAAGCATATTTTTTGTTATGGTCTGATGCCTTGTGCATGCATTTTTGCAAAAACCGTAAAAAAAGCCCCAGGGCAAAAGAAGCGCTTCCAGCTCTGTTGTTGCCTGAGCATCATACCAGTACTCCTTCATATTGGGGCTGAAAAACATTTCTCCGAGCACGTCTCCTGCCGTAACCGTAAGCAGTATATCCTGCTTGCCCGAAGAAAAGTCCTTTGAAATAACGGCACTGCCTTCAAGGATCACAAACATATACACCGGCTTGTCCATCTGCCTGAAAAGATAATCGCCCTCACGGTATTTTTTGCGTACGGCCTTCGAGCAGGCCATCAGGGCATTAATTTCCTTCTCGTCAATATCCTTAAAAATATCCAGATTTTTCAGTTCCATTTTTGCCTCCAAGCTTTCCTCTAATAACCGAATGTTCCCGAAAGCGACTCGTCGTTGTCGATCCAGTCCTGAACTGCGATTTCCCTGTACTCATTTTCGTTGTCGCGCACAAAAACCCTTTCGATCCCGGCGTTGATTATCATTCTCTTGCACATCGAGCAGGAATTGGAGTTATTGATAATCTCTCCGGTCGAAACCTCTCTGCCGCATAAAAACATTGACGCGCCTATCATCTTCTCGCGCTCGGCGGAAATTATCGCATTGGCCTCGGCATGCACACTGCGGCAAAGCTCATATCTTTCGCCTCTCGGTATGTTCATTTCCTGCCTTATGCAGAAATTAAGATCGGTACAGTTTTTTCTTCCTCTCGGTGCGCCCACATAACCGGTCGCAATGACCTCGTCATTTTTAACGATAACTGCGCCGTAGTGTCGGCGCAGACAGGTAGAACGGTTGCTTACAACATCCGCAAGGTCAAGATAGTAATTAATTTTGTCGCGTCGTTCCATAGTCCACCTCTAAATTTCAAATATCAGCTCTACCGGGCAGTGATCCGAACCCATGATTTCGTCATGGATAGCGGCGCCCTTTATTGAATCCTTTGCCGATTCCGATACCACAAAGTAGTCGATACGCCAGCCCACGTTCCTTTCCCTTGCTTTCATCCGGTAGCTCCACCATGAGTATGCATCCGTTTTATCGGGATACAGATACCTGAAGGAATCCACAAAGCCTGCTTTAAGAAGCTCACTGAATTTCCCTCTTTCCTCGTCGGTAAAGCCGGCATTCATATGGTTGGTTGAAGGATTTTTAAGGTCTATCTCCTGATGAGCCACATTAAGATCGCCGCAGAATACCACCGGCTTCTTAGCCGAAAGCCCGGAAATGTAGGCTCTGAAATCATCCTCCCACTTCATGCGGTAATCAAGCCTTTTAAGCTCATTCTGTGAATTCGGCACATACCCTCCGATGAAGTAAAATTTTTCAAATTCAAGGGTTATAAGCCTGCCCTCATGGTCATGCTCGTCAATCCCCATGCCGTAGTTAACCGACATGGGCTTAAGCTTGGAAAAAACCGCAACTCCTGAATAGCCCTTCCTGTCGGCATAATTCCAGAACTGTTCATATCCTTCAAGCGAAAGCTCTATCTGTCCTTCCTGAAGCTTCGTCTCCTGCACGCAGAAGATATCGGCATCAAGAGAGTCAAAAACCTCCGTAAAGTTTTTGCCCATAACGGCACGCAGTCCGTTCACGTTCCATGAAATAAATTTCAAATCATCACCTCCGGACCGGTGAATTCCGGTCTCATTCAAAAATTCCGCAC
>DFFN01000162.1:3301-22258 GCA_002369525.1 Lachnoclostridium sp. UBA3775
CGCCGTTGCCCTTCCAGCTCCAGCCGAGATAGCCCAGATCGTTTCCGTTGCAGAACTCCATGATGTAGGCTTCGTCCACGTCTCCGTCGGAATGGTAGTAACCGAACTCTCCTACGACAATGCAGAGATTTTTATCGATTGCTCCCTGCAGGACGTTTTTGATCTTACTCTGCGAGCCGCCTGCCGTACCGTACATATGAACGGAGAACATGACATTTTTGTCCGGATCCGCATCAAGTATGGTCTGACCCTTTGAAACGATTGCTTTTCCAAGCTGTCCCCAGCCCGGAGCATCTACCATGATGCAGTTTTTGATTCCGCTCTCACGAAGCTTGACAACCTCCTTGGCATAGGCATCGGCCCAGGCCTTTTCATCCCATGAGCCCATCCATTCATTTGCAATGTTCACGATCACATAGGCTTCATTATCATTAAGCACATTTTTCATCTTGCACCAGAAATCCGCCGCCTTTGAAAGCGAAGCCGTGTCATCCTTTCCGGTTGCATCGTGCAGCTCAAGCACGCATATCATTTTGTTTTTCTTGCAAAGCTCGATCACCTTTTTAAGCGATACTTCACTGTCCTTCGTCCACTGCTCGCCGTCGGAGCATACGATTCTTACGGTATTTGAGCCTGTCCTTGCAATTGCTTCAAGTGCCTGCTCATCATATTTTGCAAACCATGCATGGGCATGATTTACGCCGCGCATTATGAACACGTCTCCGTTTGCATCAAGAAGCGAGGTCCCGTTCACCTTGAATCCGCCCTGGACAGGCTTCGTTTCCGCCGAAGAGCTTTCCTTTTCCTGACTTTCCTTACCCGAAGAAGATTCCGAAGACTCCGAGCCTTTCGTATCTTCCGCTTCCTTTACGGGTGTCGGCATTATGTCGTCGGACATGTCACCGGATTCCTTTGAACAGGCCATAAGCCCCAGCACCAAAAGTGCGACTGTTAACAATGCAATAATTTTCTTCATCTTACGTCTCTTCCTATCCTAATGTTTTTTCGCAAAAATCCACCATTTTTTTGATATTGTCTTTTCTCTTTTTCAGAAATTCATCGATATTGTTTATGCTTCCCTCAGCATCGCTTACCTTTCCGGCCCCTTCATATCTTTCAAAGAACTGGGGATAAAGCGGTGAATAAACATTTGTAAACCATTCCAGCCTTTCTCCCGCTCTTTCATATGAAAAGGTCTCGTCGGACAGCTTATACAAAAGGTTCTCATAGTCACGTCTGAAGCCTTCGTTGGTCATCAGAAGCGCAAAACAGAGTACCGCCGGGTTGTCGGTATTCATATCCAGCAGGCCCTTGGGCTTATAATTGTCTTCCTTGATCGTATTATGTCCGGCATCGCCCTTACCCGAAAATCCTCCGAACTCGATATCATAGAAAACGAAACGCCAGCGCCCGTCACCATAACCGTCGGTGCCGTCAGAGCTTACCGTCTTCCACATAGACCAGTTCTTTCCGGGCCAGTCCCATTTATTGTCTATCCATACCTCGACCGCAAAATATTCCATCACTGACTTAGGATCCACAAGCCTTGCAAACTCATCGTAATCCTCCTGCTTTTCAAGGCTCTTGTGGCTTTTTACAAAATCAAGCAGCTCCCTGAAATAATATGTTTCGTCGCTTACTCCGTCGGGAAGCTCGCCCTCGTCAAGCTTGTAGCCAAGCTTTAAAGCCTCGGCATCGCCTTTGTAAAGCACCACATCGTCCTTATCGACTCCGTGCAGATTTTCAAAATAATTGTCGCTGTAGTCCTCCTGCAGAAGATAAAGCCCGAAATATTCGCCGTTTATGTAAAGGATGCAGGGACGCGACTTCTGTATGTCCACCGACATATCCTCACAAAGGCTCTGCCAGAAGGTATCGTTGAACTTCGCCGAAAATGCAGTGTTGCCTCCTGCCCTTAAAATAAGCGTCTTGTACTTATCCATCACCGTTTTGTCATCGCCGAGATAATCCGCACCGAAAACAGGATACCTGAAATTCTTCGGCCCGTATTCCTTACGTGCATACAATCTCAGACCCTTTTGCAGATCGGACCTTGAATAGTTGCCCTGGACCCTGACTCCGCAGTTATGCGAAAGTGCAACGCTCACCTTTCCGTCCTCGGTGACCTCAAGCATGGTCATCCCTGCTTCTCTTTCCCATTCGCGGCCTTTCATGCGGTAATTTGCATCCATTTTCCTGCCGTCCTCGGGATCGGGTCTTTTGTGGGTTTTAAAATACTCGGTCACGGCATTTTTAAAAATACTGCCCTTTACATATATGCCTTTTTCCTCGTCAAAAAGGTCGTCATATTCCATCGAAAGGCTTATAACGGCAAGCGAATAACCGGCTGCCTTCGCACTTTCGGAAAGCCCCTTAATATGCTCCTCCATCGTGCCGAAGAAATAAACAGCATTTTCTTCCCTCGAAAGCTCGCCCTTCTCATTTTTCGCAACCGCTCTGATCACCGTGCATTTGTCAACCGCCTCATCCTTCGGAGCCTTTATCCTGCACTCAAAACCGGTTCTTGCGGAATTGACCTTGCTGAAATTGGCGCAGAAAAGTGTCGGATCGACTGCCGAAACTACGTTCTTTTCATTTCTTCTGTCCTTGATCGGAACCGCAGACTCATACTTTAATGCAGTGGGGCTGCTTGCGGGATCGGATCCGTCGAGAGTATAAAAAATCTCGCTGTATTTTTTGTCTGTGGCAGATATTTCAAGTTCAAACTCTTCGGAAAATATTCCCGAATTTTGCGAAAACCTGATGACCTGCTTGCCTGCCTCCTTTTCGGAAGCCTCCGTATCCGCACTGCTTTCATTATCTTTTGTGCTGCTTTCACTTCCGTCTTCGCCCGCACTGCTTTCGCTGCCCTTTTGGCTGCTGTCCGAAGATACGTTTGTACTGTCGGAAACAGAAGACGAATTTCTTTTATCCTGCGTGCTGCAAGCCGAAAAAGCCATCACGGCGGCGAGCAGAAGCACAGCGCATTTTCCGCTTATTTTTTTCTTCATCAATTATCCTTTTCCTTGATTACAGTCTGATTATCCGGCCGCCTCCGACAACAGTATCGCCGTCATACAAAACAACAGCCTGTCCTTTCGTGATCGCTCTTTGCGGTCTGTCGAATTCAACCCTTAAAAGACCGTTTTCCATTGTGGCGACTGCATCATCTTCTGTATGCCGGTATCTAACCTTTGCCTTCACCCTCATTTCGCCGTTGATTTCCGGCACCGAGATAAGATTTATGTTATCGGCATAAAGTACGCTTGAAAAAAGTTCGGCATCGCGGCACAATATGACACGGTTATTTTCTGTATCCAGTTTTTTTACATACATGGGTTCCTTTAACGAAAGACCGAGTCCTTTTCTCTGTCCGACGGTATAATGGATTATGCCCTTATGTCTTCCCAGCACATTTCCGGCCTCATCCGTAAAATCGCCCTCCGGATATTTCCTGCCGGTATAGTTTTCGATAAACTCTGCATATTTTCCGTCGGGCACAAAGCAAATGTCCTGGCTGTCCGGCTTATCGGCATTGATAAAGCCTTCCCTTTCAGCTATTTTTCTTATCTGTGTTTTATCATATTCTCCAATGGGAAAGAGTACTCTTGACAGCTGTTCCTGATCAAGCGAATAAAGCACATAGCTCTGGTCCTTTTTTGCATCCTTTGCTCTCTTCAAAAGATACCTGCCGCTTGTTTCGTCAAAAAAAACCTGCGCATAATGACCGGTCACTATATACCTGTACCCCAGCTCGTCGGCTCTGTTAAAAAGCTTTTCAAATTTAAGATGCCTGTTACATTCTATACATGGATTGGGAGTCATTCCGTTTTCATAGTATTCCACAAAAGGATCGATGACGCATTCCCTGAACTTATCCGAAAAATTAAAAGCATAGTGTGGCATACCAAGTTTTCTTGCCACATTTGCCGCATCATACACATCATCTGTAGAACAGCATTTGCTCTCCTCGGTAAGCCCCAGCTCCTCGTTAACCAGAAGACGCATGGTAACTCCCATACATTCATAGCCCTCTCTTTTCATCAGAAACGCGGCGACACTTGAATCCACACCGCCACTCATGGCTATAAGCGCTGTTTTGTTTGCATTCTCCTGCATAAAATTCCTCTGTTTTAAAACACTTTGTAATATTTGTTACATTTTAGTATATAGCATTGCCCCCTTCAAGTCAAGAAAATTACAGTCTTTTTCTGATAAGCTCGAAGTTTTCAATATCAAAACTACACCGAAATCACGGAAGTGCATAAAATCTATGACAGCGAGCTTGTCATCACAAGAGACGATCTGCCGAAGGATCTTAAGCTGTGCGAATAAAAATCACACGTTCTATAGAAACGGCACCATATATACCGGAATATAGTTAATGTCATTCTCCCGCTTGTAGTCTTTCGTATGGACAACATATTTTTCGCCTATTCGACCGCCAAATTTTTTACAAAACATATCAAGCGACTTGTGTCCCCTGTAATTTCCCGACTTCACCTCTATAGGGCATATCTTATTTCCCACAGATGTCAGAAAGTCTATTTCATACAAATGATTAGAGGAATCACTTTCCATCGTGTAATAGAATAAGTTATTCCCCTTGGCAACAAGCATCTGTGCAACGACATTTTCATAGACATAACCCAAATTAGCTTCCAGCTTATCCGAAAGCAACTTATTATATATTGTATTCTCGGTATAATTCTTGTCTCGGAACGCAAGTGTCACAAACAATCCAACATCGGATGTAAATAACTTATATCTGCCTGCATCCTTTTCCAGTGCCATTCCCACTCCGGGATTATTTGCATGATATGCTATATTAACCGTATAGGAAGAAAGCATATCCGGCAACAGATCACGGACCCGTCCAGAACGCGTGCCTTCTCTCGCACTTGATAGTATATACCGCGATGCATTACCGCTTAAATTTGCAGGTATTGCATCATAGATGTCACCGGCCAAACCGGAGGCATCTATCTTAGTAAAATCCTCTTCATAGAGATCCACTATATCCCTTTTTGTCTCATCCACAGCCTGAAGATTATTCTGCTCTAAATATGTCTCTATAGCCTGCGGCATTCCTCCGATCAGCATATATAGCCTGAATGTTCGCATAAGATTCCTGTGGATCGCATTTCCCGCCGGTCTCTTGTTCCGCAAAAGCGTTTTTATTGTTCCTGCAGAAACCCTGTCGCCAATCGCCCACAGAAACTCCTCAAAATCCATAGGATACATGGATATTTTATGTTCTTCACTCGGAATCAAGATATCCTTCGTGTTCTTCCTGATTGATATGAGTGATCCCGTTTCAATATATTTATATCGTCCGTCAGCAACAAGGTATTTGATCGCCTGCCTTGCTTTAGGAAGCAATTGCACTTCGTCAAAAATGATTGCCGACTCATTCTCATATAACCTGATCCCTGTCAACTGCTGAAGCTGTAAAAAGAAAAAATCCAGATCATAAATGTCATCAAATAAATCTTTGATTGCCTTACTGGCGTGAGCAAAATCGATCATGATATATGATTTAAACTCTCTTTTTGCGAATTCTTCCGCTATTGTGGACTTACCTACTCGTCTTGCTCCCTTGATCAGCAATGCGCATTTATCACTTCGTTTTTCCTTCCACTCAAGGATCTCGCTATAAATTTTTCTTTCAAATACACGTTTTTCCATGCCAAAAACCACCTTTCAAGACATAGTATAACACAAATCCCCGTTCATGTAAACATTTATTTTGCTCAAATCCCCGTTAGTGCAATGTGATATTCTACCCGGATCCCCGTTTATTTTAGCGTAACCGCTCCTTTGTCTATACTACGAAATTTGATCTCACCGCATACCGGATATTCCACCCCAGTATTTAGTACCCGTTTTTTCCATTTTAGCCGGTTTCTTTTTTGACATATTTCTTCCGGTTTCAAAAAAGTCTCTTTCCGATAAAAGTATGGCTTCGCTCACCCTTCGTTCTGATATCTGTTAATGACATTTTACTGATCATACAGCCTGTTGTCAAAAGCGGAGTATATTCGAGCTGCCGAAGGATCTGAGGCTCTGCAAATAAAAATCAAAAAATATAGATCATGAAAAAAGGGGCTGTCGCACTAAGTGCGGCAGCCCCAATCTCAAATCATGTGCAATTCCTGCTCTTTTTAATCATTTGCAAAGAGTGCTGTTGAAAGATATCTGTCACCTGAATCGGGAAGAAGCGCAACTATAAGCTTTCCCTTGTTTTCAGGTCTTTTGGCAAGTATCTGCGCTGCTTTAAGAGCCGCGCCGGAGGAAATACCGACCAGCAATCCTTCTGTCCTTGCAAATTTTCTTCCGAACTCAAATGCATCCTCGTTTTCGATGGCAATGACTTCGTCATATATTTTCGTATTTAAAACCGCGGGCACAAAGCCTGCACCGATTCCCTGAATCTTATGGGGACCGGGTGTTCCCTTCGAGAGAACCGGACTTGTTGCAGGTTCAACGGCAACAACCTTAATACCCGGATTCCTGCTCTTTAAGTACTCACCCACGCCTGTAACTGTTCCGCCTGTGCCGACGCCTGCGACAAAGATATCAACCTTTCCATCTGTCTGTTCCCATATTTCGGGGCCTGTGGTCTCAAGATGAGCTTTTACGTTTGCAGGATTGTCAAACTGCCCCAAAATGATCGAACCGGGTATTGACTCATTGAGTTCCTTTGCCTTGGCAATTGCGCCCTTCATACCTTTTGCACCTTCGGTAAGCACAAGCTCTGCACCATAAGCCTTTAAAAGATTTCTTCTTTCAACGCTCATCGTATCGGGAAGTGTAAGTATTGCCTTATAGCCCTTTGCCACTGCCACCGAAGCGATTCCGATACCTGTGTTTCCGCTGGTGGGTTCAATGATCGTAGCACCCGGCTTCAGGATTCCTTTTTCCTCGGCATCCTCGATCATTGATAGAGCGATACGGTCCTTTACGGAGCCTGCGGGATTGAAATATTCAAGCTTTGTATAAATAACCGCAGCCTCTGCTTCCGCGCTTTTTGCAAATCTGGAAGCCTTTAAGAGAGGTGTTTTGCCGATAAGCTCGGCTGCACTGTTTACTGTCTTGCTCATGTCTTTCTCCTTTTAATACTTATTTCCTATTTACTTAGTAGGATTATAGGGATATAATACACCACTCCAAAGGCGTTGTCAATATGTTTTCCGTATTTTATTTTTAAGGAGAAAAGTTTTGAGCTAGATCATATCTGTCGGAGTCTCAACCCTGCCGAGCATGACCTCGAGATTGCCGTTTCTCATTCTGATCTCATCCATGAATTTTTTCTCGCTCACATCATTTTTCATTGCGACTTCATATTTCAGCTTGTACATGCTTCCCATATTGGTTGTTCTCACCCTCACAAGTTCGTGGCTTTTTGTATAACTGTTAAAAAGATCGTCGAAAATTTCGCTGTAATCAAGATTTTCGGGAATTACGACGCTAAGCTCTTTTACTCCGGCATCCTTTCCTCCGAAACCGATGCTGAGATAGAAAATACTGAGCAGGCCTACCACAAGCACGAAAATGACTGCAAGTGCGATATAACCCGTTCCGCAGGCAAGTCCCGCTACCATCGCAAAGAAGATCGAACTTATCTCACGTCCGGTACCCGGCTGTGAACGGAATCTCGTGAGCGAAAAAGCCCCCGCAACCGCGATTCCCGTTCCGATGTTGCCGTTTACCATTAATATGATGATGGCCACCAGGGCCGGAAGCAATGTAAGTGTGACGGCAAAGCTCTGTGAACATCTTGTCTTATACATATGTACAACTGCGATGACAAATCCCAGAAGCGCCGCTGCCGCAAGGCAGATTAAAAAGCTTTGTACCGTGATTCCTTTTGTGCTGTCTATAACCGATTTAAAAATGTTCATTGTTCTTTCCTCTCTTTTCTATGCGTATTTTACCATGTTGTTTTTAGAATATGCCATTGCCGCTTCGGCAGCTCCCACTGCCGCATCAAGCAGCAGCTTTGAATATGCAAGGCCGTACTTTGAAAATGATGTGGGGAATATAGAATACTTTTCAAGGAGCCTTACAAGCTCCATCGGATATGCCTCGCCGCATTTGATTTCCATAAGCACCGAGCCTTCGGGAAGGAGCTTGTTGCCGTAGGAACCCGAAATCAGGTTCACATCGCTTGTCCTCCATGTAAGGTCGGTATCAAAGGTGATCCTTAAATCCCGGTCATCCTTCAATACCCATGCCGTTCTGTAATAGCTCAGATACATTGCCGGTCTTAAATCCCCGTAAAACCTTGCAAAATACTGAAGCTCCTTCCCGATCTGGCTTTCGGGGCTCATACCCTCTCCCCTGACAAAGGCCTCCGCCTTGTCAACATCTATTTTTTCTCTTCTTTTATACACTATGCCTTCGTACTTTTTCTTTATTTCAAGATAGGCCGGCTCGCCGTGGTGTATCTCATTGTAGCAGCGCAGCCTCAGCTTTTCCTTGTAAACCGGTTTATCAAGCGAATCCCTTATCAGCCTGAAGTTCGCTGTGTCATAGTATATGTTCTGTATCAGATTTTCGGGATATTCATCCGGATCAAGCTTATCGAAGTACTCCGTAAAGAATTCCGAAAACTGCTCTTTGCTAAGGAGATATTTCTTCTCATATCTTTTAAAAACTCTCAGATCGCTCATTTTTGATGCCGCCTTTCGTTTGTCGTTTTTGTTTTATGGCTGTATTGTAACAAAGCAAACTAAAACGAACTTAAAGCGGCAGTTAAAGTTTGGTTAAAGTTTCAAATTCCCGAAAAAAGATAAAAAAAGACATCATCAGAACAATATAGTTAATTGTTTTTACCGGACCGAACGATTATAATCATGGTACAAAAAAGAGAGAACAACATAATCTTGCAAAGGTGCTGTTAAACGGAGAAACCCAGATTTCCTACGCAATGCAGTTCCTGCCCGTCTGCGGCATCATGCTCTTTGCGGTTGATATGCTTTTCGTATTCAGAAGCGGTGTTTCCCTGATCAAAAAGGTCAACAGTGGAATTCTGCAACGAACTCAATAGTTCCTTCCGACCGGCTGTCGGCCTTTACGTTCATGCCCTTGTGCTTATCGGCAATGGCCTGGACTATCGAAAGCCCGATGCCGCTGCCTCCGGTCTCCCGCGATCTTGACTTGTCAACGCGGTAGAAACGTTCAAAAAGACGCGACAGCTCCTGTCTGTCGATTTTCTCACATGTATTAAAAACTGTGAGCCTTGCCTTCTTGTTTTTACGGTAAAGGCTCACTTTTATTTTTTCTTCACCGGCCTCATTTTTTCCGGTATACTTCATCGCATTGTCCATGAATATGGAAACCACCTGCCTTACGGCAGACTCGTCTCCGTGGAATTCGATGCCTTCCTCTATCTCGCTTTCAAACTCAAAGCCCTTGTTTCTCGCAACTGTTTCAAAGGGCATTACCGTTTCGCTTACCGCGGCTGAAAGACTGAAATCGGCCATCGTGAGCTCGCGCTTTTCCTCATCCATTTTGGCGAGAAGTACCATCTCGTTTATGAGCTTTGAAAGCCTTACGGTCTGGTTCCTGATGCTCTCGGTCCACTCGTTCTTTTCGTCCATCATTTCAAGCACCTCGGTGTTTGCAGAGATGATCGTGAGGGGAGTCTTGAGCTCGTGGCTCGCATCGGTGATAAATGCCTTCTGCTTTTCGACGCTCTCCGCCACCGGCTTTACAACCTTTTTAGAGAAGAACCAGAGCAGTATGAATTCAAACACGAGGCTTGCAAGAGCAACGCCGAGCGAGATCAGCAGAAGCTTTCTTGACTGTGAAACTTCCTTTGTGCAGTCAAGATAAACAAAACGGCTTCCGTTATCGGTAACATATTCCCGGTAATAATAATAGCCGTCTCTTCCGCTCTGGGCCTTACCCTTGTAAAATCCGGTCGCGATTTCTTTTGCCCGGTCATTATCTATCGCCGCAATACTGTTCGTATCGGTTTTAACAATCTCTCCGTCCGCATCAAACTCCACGACAAAAAATCTCGTGGTATACTGAGTTTCGTCGGTAAACTTGATCTTGTCAAAATCCCGCTTTATATCGTCCCTGTTCCATCTGCGGCGTTCGTCCTTGTTTTCTTCGCCTTCGGGCAGCTCACGCTGCTTATCGGGTTCAAAGCCTGCCGGTCCGAACGGTCTTTCACCAATGCTGTTTATGAATTTCAGCATTTCATTTATCTGTTTTTTTTCATTGGCAAAATTTATGATATTGATGGCGCCGACTACAATAAGCGTAACCAGAAGCATTCCCGCCATTGAAGCGGCGATAAACCTTTTTCTGAGCTGTTTATACATATATGCCTCATTTCTGCTTTAAAGTATAGCCTATTCCCCTGACAGCCTGTATCTCTACCCTGCTTTTCATACCCGTCAGCTTCTTTCTGAGCGATGATATTGCGACCCACACAACATTGATCTCAACGTCCGAATCATAGCCCCAGACCTGATCGAGCATTCTTTCGGTGGAAATGAGGTTGCCTGAATTTCTAAGCAACAGCTCCATCACCTGAAACTCCTTATGGGTCAGCCTGTAGCTTTCCTTCCCGTTCCCGAGTTCCGCGGCCGAAATGTCAAGATATATGTCACCGAATTCGAGCTTTTCGGAAACCATCTCGCCCTTTCTTCTGGTGATAGAACGAAGACGCGCAAGCAGTTCTCCCATTGCGAAGGGCTTTGGAAGATAATCATCGGCACCGGCATCGAGTCCGGCTATCCTGTCATTTACCTCCGCCTTTGCCGTAAGCATGATAACAGGCGTGTGTATTCCTGCCTTTCGCATTCTCTTAAGCGCCTCAATGCCGTCCATCACCGGCATCATGACATCGAGTATGATACCGTCATAGTCGGTATTCTTTGCATAATCAAGGGCATCCTCGCCGTTATAGACCGCATCCACCGTATAATTGTTCTTAGTAAGCACTGCTGTCAGTGCGCGTGATAATTCCTTTTCATCCTCGGCAAGTAAAAGTCTCATGGCTGCCCTCCTTGTGCTGTTTTTCTGCTTTGTCATTCAGTATAGCACAGCTTCCTAAAATCTACCTAAATGCCCAAAAGCATATTATAATTTTTTGATTCTTTCTATGGCCTCTATCGTATTGTCGCGTTTTCCGAAGGCCGTAAGCCTGAAATAATGCTCTCCGTGAGGTCCGAAGCCGGAGCCCGGAGTTCCTACCACGCCTGCATTTTCAAGAAGATAATCGAAATATTCCCAGCTGCTCATGCCGCCCGGAGTTTTAAGCCAGATGTACGGAGCATTGACGCCTCCCGAAACCTCATATCCTGCTTCCGACAGACCGTTAAGTATTATCTTTGCGTTCTCCATATATCCTGCAATCTGCTCTGTTATCTGCTTCCTGCCTTCTTTTGAATATACCGCTTCTCCGGCACGCTGTATGATATACGGTGCCCCGTTATATTTTGTTCCGTGCCTTCTTGCCCAGAGGCCGTGTACCTGGGTCCCTTCGACCGTAAGAGATTTCGGTATAACGGTAAAGCCCAGTCTCAGTCCCGTAAAGCCGGCCGTCTTTGAAAAGGATCTGAACTCTATCGCACATTCCCTGGCGCCGTCGCACTCGAAAATGCTGTGCGGCACGTCTGCTTCGGAAATATATGCCTCATAAGCCGCATCGTAAAGGATCACAGAACCGTTTTTGTTTGCGTAATCCACCCATTTCTGCAGCTCATCCTTTTTCATCACGGCACCGGTCGGATTATTGGGAAAGCATAAATAGATAAGGTCAGGCACTTCCTTGGGAAGCCCCGGCATGAATCCGTTTTCCGCCGTGCAGGGCATGTAGATAACATCCTTAAAAAGCATGCGCTCTTCGTCATATTCCCCCGTTCTTCCAGCCATCACGTTAGAATCCACATATACAGGATATACCGGATCGCAGACCGCGATCCTATTGTCGGTACTGAAAATCTCCTGAATGTTTCCGCAGTCGCATTTTGCGCCGTCGGAGACAAAAATCTCATCGGCCGAAATGTCGCAGCCGCGCGTTTTGTAATCAAAGTCCGCTATTCTTTCGCGAAGGAAAGCATAGCCCAGATCCGGTGCATAGCCGTGAAAGGTTTCGGCTTCGCCCATCTCGTCAACAGCCGAATGGAGGGTTTTTATTATCTCGGGCGCAATCGGTTTCGTAACATCGCCTATTCCAAGACGTATGATTTTTTTGTCCGGGTTTGCCGCCTCATATTCCCTTACTTTCTTCCCTATGGTTGAAAAAAGGTAGCTTCCGGGAAGTTTTAAATAGTTTCTGTTGATCTTTGCCATTGTTTTATCCTTTCTTACGGACTGCCGTTTTACTATATCGTTGAAATGCCTATGGTCACTTCCTCAAGCACATCGAGCAACATCCTGACGGTGTCGAGGCTTGTAAGCATGGTGACGTTATTATGCGCCGCGGCTTTTCTGATCGCGACGCCGTCTCCGTAATGCTTTCCGGACAGTATTGCGCGGGTATTTATCACGTAGCTGACATAACCCGCTTTTATCGATTCGAGTATCTCGCTGCTTCCTTCGCTGGGCTTGTGCCTGATGCGTGTGTGTATGCCCGCCTTTTTTAGCACCTCACCTGTAAGGGAGCTTGCCTCGATGTTAAAGCCCATGTTATAGAAACGGCGGACCAGCGGTATTGTTTCTTCCTTATCCTCATCGGCAACGCTCACGATGACCGTTCCGTAATTTTTAAGCTTAAGTCCGGAAGCGATCATTGCCTTGTATACCGCCCTGTGCAGCTTTTCATCATAGCCTATAGCCTCTCCGGTTGACTTCATTTCCGGCGAAAGGTAAGCATCCATTCCGGCAAGCTTTGAAAACGAAAAGGCGGGAACCTTGACATAGTAACGCTTCTTTTCCTCGGGATATATGTCAAATATCCCCTGCTCCTTAAGGCTGATCCCGAGTATGGCGTTGGTCGCTATGTCTGCGAGCCGGTAGCCTGTTGCCTTTGAAAGAAAAGGCACTGTCCTCGAAGACCTGGGATTTACCTCGATAATATATACATTGTCATTCCTGTCAACTATGAACTGAATGTTGAACAGCCCGATGATTCCGATCGCAAGCCCAAGCTTTTTGGTGTAGCTTAGTATTGTTCCCTTCACCTTGTCGGAAAGGCTGTAGGGCGGATATATGCTCATTGAATCCCCGGAATGAACTCCGGTCCTCTCGACAAGCTCCATGATGCCCGGCACGAAAACATCGCGTCCGTCGCATACGGCGTCAACCTCCACTTCCTTGCCTTTGATATACTTATCAACCAGCACCGGCCTGTCAACGCTTACCGTTACCGCCGAATGAAGATATTCCCTGAGGTCTTCCTCCTTTGCGACTATCTGCATCGCGCGTCCGCCCAGAACGAAGCTTGGCCTTACAAGCACCGGATAACCGATGGTTTCTGCTGCGATAACACCATCTTCTATGCCGGTCACGGCCGTGCCCTCCGGTCTGGGGATCTCAAGCTCAAGCAGAAGCTTTTCGAAAAGATCCCTGTCCTCGGCACGGTCGATTGCCTCCCTGCCGGTACCTATGATCCTTACGCCTCTTTCGGCAAGTCCGTCGGCAAGGTTTATGGCTGTCTGGCCGCCAAGCGTTGCAATGACTCCCTCGGGCTTCTCAAGCTCAATTATATTCATAACGTCCTCAATAGTCAAGGGTTCAAAATAAAGCTTGTCCGAGCAGGTATAGTCCGTCGAAACGGTTTCGGGATTGTTATTGATTATGATTGCCTCATAACCGGCCGCCTTTATCGTCTTGACCGCATGTACCGTGGAATAGTCGAATTCCACGCCCTGTCCGATCCTGATCGGGCCCGATCCAAGCACTATCACCTTTTTGTTGCCCGAAATCCTCGATTCGTTTTCGTCCTCGTAACAGGAGTAAAAATACGGGACATAGCTTTCAAATTCCGATGCGCAGGTATCTATCATCTTGTAAACAGGCATGACGGCGTTTTCTTTTCTAAGCCTGTAAATATCCTGCTCGGACTCCTTGCCAAAATGTGCGACAGCCCTGTCCGAAAAGCCCAGCCGCTTTGCATTGTAAAGAAGCTCTTTGGTAAGCGGCTTAGTCTTTAGCTTTTTTTCCAATTCTGTTATGTTTCCCAGTTTTCTGATGAAGAAACGGTCGATTCCCGTACATGAAAAGATTTCATCCTCTCCCACATTTCGTCTTAACAGCTCCGCGACGGCGAATATCCTGTCATCGCTTCCTTTTTTTATGTATGAAATGAGGCTTTCCGTGTCATAGGCGTCAAACTTTTTATCGTGGAGATGGAAATGGCCCGTTTCAAGAGAACGTACCGCTTTTAACAGGCTTTCCTCAAAGCTTCTTCCGACACTCATAACCTCTCCGGTGGCTTTCATCTGCGTAGAGAGCGAATTGTCGGCATCGGCAAATTTATCGAAAGGAAAGCGGGGCATTTTCGTGACCACATAGTCAAGTGAGGGCTCAAATGACGCCGGGGTATTTGCCAGTCTTATTTCATCTAACGTCATGCCTATGCCTATTTTCGCCGAAACCCTTGCGATAGGGTAACCGCTGGCCTTTGAAGCAAGTGCCGAAGAACGGGAAACCCTCGGATTCACTTCGATAAGATAGTATCTGAACGAATTCGGATCAAGCGCGAACTGCACATTGCAGCCGCCTTCTATCTTTAAGGCACGTATTATCTTAAGGGCGGAGCTTCTTAGCATCTGGTACTCCCTGTTGCAAAGAGTCTGCGACGGGCAGACCACTATCGAATCTCCTGTGTGGATACCGACCGGGTCAAGATTTTCCATGTTGCATACAGTGATCGCAGTATCATTCTTGTCGCGTATCACCTCATATTCTATTTCCTTATAGCCCTTGACGCTTTTTTCTATGAGAACCTGGTGTACGGGCGAAAGCGTCAGAGCGTTTTTCATCAGTTCGTCAAACTCCTCCTCAGTCTCGGCAAAACCGCCGCCGGTACCGCCGAGGGTAAATGCGGGACGAAGGACCACGGGAAGCCCTATATGCTCCAAAGCCCTTTTTCCCTCCTCAAAGGAATTTGCGATCTCTGACGGAAGCACCGGTTCACCAAGCCTTTCGCAAAGCTCCTTGAATTTTTCCCTGTCCTCCGCCATTTCGATGCTTTCGGAACCGGTACCCAAAAGCTCACACCTGCACTCCGCAAGCACTCCTTTCTTTTCAAGCTGCATTGCAAGATTCAGGCCCGTCTGGCCGCCGATTCCCGGAAGTATCGCATCCGGTCTTTCAAGCCTCACGATCTTCGCGATATACTCAAGCGTCAGCGGTTCCATATACACCTTGTCGGCTATGCTCGTATCGGTCATTATCGTTGCCGGATTTGAGTTCGCGAGCACGACCTCATAGCCTTCTTCCTTAAGCGCAAGACAGGCCTGGGTGCCTGCATAATCAAACTCTGCCGCCTGTCCGATAACTATGGGGCCGGAGCCTATGACCATTATTTTTTTAATATCTGTGCGTTTTGGCATTTTTATACCCCTTCCGAAATTAATTTAAAGAACCGGTCGAAAAGATAGCCGCTGTCACAGGGACCGGGTGCGCTTTCCGGATGATACTGTACCGAGAACACCTTATCCTTTTCACAGCTTACGCCCTCTACGGTGTCATCCAGAAGATTGATATGGGTGACCTTTAGGGGCGTATCGGCAAGGCTTTGTGCATCCACTGCATATGAATGGTTCTGGGATGTGATCTCAATTCTTCCTGTCTCAAGGTTTTTTACCGGATGATTTCCTCCCCTGTGTCCGAATTTAAGCTTGTAGGTCCTTGCTCCGTACGCAAGGCTTATCAGCTGATGGCCAAGGCATATGCCGAATATGGGAACCCTTCCTGTCAGTGCCTTTATCGTTGCAATGGTCTCCGGCACATCCTCGGGATCTCCCGGTCCGTTTGAAACGAAGACTCCGTCCGGAGCATACGAAAGAACGGTATCGGCATCGGTATCCCACGGGACCGTATACAGCGTGGCACCTCGCTTCGCCATACTTCTTACTATATTTTCCTTCATGCCGCAGTCGATAAGCACGATCACGGGCGAGTTCCTGTCTCCCTCTGTTTTTCTGATGCTTTTTCTGCTGACCCTTGCCACAGCGTCCTTCGGGATTTCGGTCTCCGCAAGCTTTTTAAGACCTTCCTCTTTAGACACACCGGGAGAACAGATAAGCACCTTCATGCTTCCCACATCCCTTATGTGCCTGGTCAGCTTCCTTGTGTCGACACCGTATATTCCGGTGATGCCGTACTTTTTCATGACTTCGTCCAGGCTGTGCCTGCTTCTGAAATTCGACGGCTCATTGTTGTACTCCCTTACGATAAATGCTCCGATCGTGGGATTTTCACACTCATAATCACTTACGGCAAATACCTCTCCGGCATCCTCATCCTCGCACATGCCGTAATTTCCGATCAGCGGATAGGTCATTACGACTGCCTGAAAGGTATAGGAGGGATCGGAAAGGATTTCCTGATAGCCTGCCATCGAGGTGTTGAACACAAGCTCGCAGACACATTCTTTATCGGCTCCGAAAGAAAAGCCCTTGTACTCTTCTCCGCTCTCAAGTATGATTTTTTTGTTATATTCCATGTTTGTCATCTCCGTTTCCGCCGTATTTACGATTCCCTGTTCATTTCCGAAAGCGGCATTTCAAATCTTAGTTTTCTTCCTTCGGCCGGGATTTCGGTCGGATACTCTCCGCCGAAGCATGCATCGCAGAATCCCCCGCCCTTACTTCCGATCAGGCAGCAAAGCTTTTCCTTCGGTAAGTAACCGAGACTGTCGACGCCGATAAGCTCCGCGATTTCCTCTATCGTATGCGAGCATGCAACAAGCTTGTCCTCGCTGTCGACATCACAGCCGTAGTAGCAGGGATGAAGGAAAGGAGGTGATGAAATCCTCATGTGGACCTCCTTTGCGCCGGCCTCCCTTAAAAGAGCCACTATCCTTCCGCTGGTATTTCCTCTTACGATCGAATCGTCAACCAATACTATCTTTTTGCCCTCTACAACCTCCCTGATAGCGGAAAGCTTGATCTTGACGGCATCGAGCCTGTGATCCGGGGCGATGAAGGTCCTTCCTATATATTTATTTTTTATAAGACCGATTCCGTAGGGTATGCCGGAGGCGTGTGAAAAGCCCAGTGCGGCATCAAGCCCGGAATCCGGCACTCCGATAACAAGGTCCGCATCGGCCGGATGAGTCTGTGCAAGAGCTTTCCCCGCCCTTATCCTCGCATTATGTACCGATACTCCGTCGATCACCGAATCCGGCCTTGCGAAGTAGATATATTCAAAAATACAGATTTTCTTTTCCTTTTTCCGGCAATGGTTGCGTATCGTACGCATGCCATCGGGTGAAAACACAATGATCTCTCCCGGCTCGACATCCCTTACGAACTCGGCTCCCACCGCATGAAGCGCGCAGCTTTCTGAAGCCACGACGATAAGGCCGTCCTTCGTTTTCCCGTAGCAAAGCGGCCTGAAACCAAAAGGATCCCTTGCGCATATCAGTTTTCTGGCTGACATTAAAATAAGGGAATAGGCTCCCTCGATAGTGTCCATTGCGTTGCTTAACGCCTCTTCGATGGACCCTGTCTTCAGTCTTTCCCTTGTTATGATATATGCTATTGTTTCAGTATCGGAGGTGCTGTGAAATATCGCACCCGACAGTTCAAGCGTGTCCCTCAGCCTGTCGGCATTGGAAAGGTTTCCGTTATGGGCTATTGCCATCCTGCCCTTCTGGTGATTAACCTCCATCGGCTGAATATTGGCAGCTATGTTGCCGCCGGTGGTTCCGTATCTTGCGTGGGCTACGGCCATATTCCCCTTCGGGAGCTTTGAAAGCTTTTCCTGGTTGAAGACCTCGCTGACAAGCCCCTTTTCCTTTACCGAGGAAAACAGCCCGTCATGCCCGATCACGATTCCGCAGCTCTCCTGCCCTCTGTGCTGCAGGGCGTACAGGCCGTAGTAGCACATTGAGGCAAGATCTTCTTCTTTTGGCGAGTATATACCGAATACTCCGCATTCTTCGTGTAAGTCCATGATATGATCGATCCTTTATATATATTGAATTCCTGCATTTCAGCTTTTTATCGCCGCCTCGATAAAGCCTTTAAAAATCGGGTGCGGGCGGTTGGGACGGCTCTTAAACTCGGGATGGAACTGTACCCCGATGAAGAATGGATGGTCCGGTATTTCCACTGTCTCGACAAGCTCGCCGTCGGGCGAGAGTCCCGAAAGCACCAGTCCATGCTCCTTAAGAACCTGTCTGTATTCGTTGTTGAACTCATAACGGTGACGGTGGCGTTCGCTGATGATCGCTTTGCCATCCTGCTCCGCTTCCCTGTACAGCCCCGATTCCTTATAGAGAGCGGAAATTTCCGTGCCGTTTTCCAGCACGCAGGGATATGCGCCAAGCCTGAGCGTTCCGCCTTTATCGAGCTCTTCACTTTGTCCGGGCATGAAATCTATAACCTTGTTTTTGCAAAGTTCGTTGAATTCTCCCGAGTCGGCATCGGCGATTCCCGCAACATGCCTTGCAAATTCTATGACGGCGATCTGCATTCCGAGGCATATTCCGAAGTACGGTATCCTGTTTTCCCTTGCATATTTTGCCGCCGTTATCATTCCTTCGATTCCTCTGCTTCCGAAGCCGCCGGGAACTATTATCCCGTCAAGCCCCGAGAGCATCTGTTCCGCACTCTCTCCTGTTATCCTCTCCGAATCTATCCATTCAATTTCAAGGGCCGCACGTTTTGCAAAACCCGCATGCCTTAGTGCCTCCGCTACGGAAAGATAGGCATCGTGAAGCTCGATGTATTTTCCCACCAGACCTATCCTGACCTTTTTTTCGCAGTTCCTGCAGTTTTCAACCATCTTCTCCCATTCGGAAAGATCGGGTTCTTCGGT
>DFFN01000188.1 GCA_002369525.1 Lachnoclostridium sp. UBA3775
TTGCAAGGTCGATACCGCCGGTGATTAGTGGGAAGCCGGGGATGATAAAAAGCATCGAGCAGATATATCCGGCCTGGTGCGCTGTCGGTATATTTGCAAAAGCCTCGGCAAGCTTGATCAGAAGCACATATACCGTACATGCGGAGGCGACGCCCACACATACGTTGGCAAAAAGAGTGATATGCCTTTCAAGCATCTTTTTTCTGACGAAATTTCCGACTCCGGCACCGAAAAGGGCACACAGCATTTCAATCGGACCGCCTCCGAGAAGGAAGGTAAAGGCTGCGCATGCAAAGCCGGCTGAAAGCCCGAGCTGCCAGGCATTGTAATGCCCTTTGGCGCTCATTATCGTGTCGAGTATGCTGTGGAACTGTTCCACCGAATATTTATCGACTCTTTCCGCAAAGCTGTCGGCAAAAAGATCGAGATAATATACCTTATCGGTATTGACGCCGGTGGTGTTAATCGAAATCGAATTGGTGTAGGTTTCACCGCCTTCAATGCAGGTATAGGAAATTGCAAGCAGACCGATATCCGCATTGCAGGTGATCCCGAGCGCACGCGATACCTTGTTCATCGAAGCGCGCACACGCCATGCACCGGTTCCGACCGAAAGCATCGAAAGCCCCATTCGTCCTACAAGAGTGGCCTTTTCCTTAAGGCTTGCGTTTATCGCTCTGGTGTCCGAATCCTGCTCGACCAGTTCATGCCAGGGGATTGCCATATGTTGTTTCCTGAATTTGCTCATAATTTATTTCCGTTTCATATGATACTGTTATTTCTTTACATGAAATTCTAACATAATCGCCGGATAAATGCAATTGACATTTTGATTATAATATGTGAGAATATGATCAAAGAGCAGCACGAAACAATCCGTAATCATATTTTTGGTAAAATAATCTAGAAGGATACCCCACCATGAAAATACTCCGCGAGCCTGATGCAAGGCTGATAAAAGAATATAGAAACAATTACACTGCACATTCTGAAAACCTCAGGCCGTTAAGCTTTCTGGTGAGAATAAAGGAGGATAACGATACTGAGATAATCTACAATGTTCTTACCGGTGGTGCGGTTAAACTCTCGGCGGAGGAGTATGAGACCGAAAAAGAATATCTTTCTGACAATCTTTATCTTGTGCCGGAGGATTTCGATGAATATGCTTTCGTCGATGATCTGAGATTCTACTACTCCCTCAAAAACCGTTCAAAATCGGTAATAAACAATTATTTCATATATCCGACGACCGGCTGTAATGCCAGATGCTTTTACTGCTTTGAAGAAGGAATAGCGCCGAGGGTGATGAGTGACGAAACCGCATTAAAGACAGCGGAATATATCACAGAAAATTCTAAAGGAAAGCCTGTAAAAATAAAATGGTTCGGCGGAGAGCCCAGCATGTGCATGCCGACCATAAAACTGATTTCCGAAAAACTTCATGAAAACAATGTAAGCTTTACTTCAAAAATGAATACAAACGGATACCTTGCGGATGAGGAAATGATAAGGAATCTTTATGAAATCTGCATGTTAAGGATAGTGCAGATACCTGTGGATGGAGTGGGAGAAGACTATGACACTATAAAGAATTATGTGGACGTTCCCAAAAACCTGAGCCCATGGGATAAAATCGTAACAAACATCGGACTTTTTCTTGACGCCGGAATCCAGGTGGATATCAGGCTTAATATCGGAAACCACAATAAAGAAAAGATCCCCGGGATACTTGACGAACTGATCGGGAAGTTTAAAGACCGGGAAAAATTCAAAATCTTTCCGCAGGTGCTTAATGAGGGAAAATATAATTTTTACTCCGAGGAGGAGAGAGCAGAACTCTTTGAGATCCAGAAGAAAGCCTATGTCAGCTGCCTTGATGCAGGAATAAGCATAGCACAGAACCGTTACTCGCTGCCTAAGTTTTCGCTTCATTCCTGCTTTGCGGATGACAGCGCGTGGGTCGGAATCTCGCCCGAAGGAAGAATTTACAAATGCCCTGAAAATATCAATAACGAATTGTATTTTTCCGAGCTTGGATCATCCGTGAGGGATGAGGAAAAAATCGATATGTTCTATGAAAAGAGCAGCTGGGAAAGCTGCAAAAGCTGCGCCTTCTATCCCTCCTGCGTAAATCTCAAGGAATGCATTGCAAGACAGAGAGAGTGCGAAGAATGCCACAGGGATTTCAGGTTCTGGAAGACTGAGAGAATACTCCGCGCTATACCTTGAACTGTGAAAAATCCAGCTTTATCAGCTCTTTTATATCATAATCAAAGTCTTTAAGATACGAGGAATCTATGTCCGGCATCGGTGCCTTATCGGTATAGCCCGGCAGGATTTCCCGTATTTTTTTGTAGTAGCCGTCGCGGAAGAAAATGCAGGAAGAGTCATCCGGAGCATTATAACTTCCATGCAGTATCAGACTCAGTGCCGGACAGCCGCCACCACAATATTTAAAGAAAGGACAGTTTGCACATCTTTCATTGCCTTTTTTCTTGTCGCCGACGGTGTTTGAAACAAACTTCAGGTAAAGACTGTCGGTAAGCAGCTTTTCAAGAGCTTCTTTTTTAGTGTCCGCAAGGCAGACCCCGGCTTCCTTAAGACCACCCGACATCTGCATACAGGGGTAGACCTCTCCGTTTGCACAAAGGTCGATACGTCCCTGGCAGGAAAAAATCCAGGGATGAGCCTCTGCATCGCGGAACTGTATTTTTTCCGCGCGGAAGCTTTTCTTTCTCTCGTTCACAAAAAGATATTCCCAGAAGTCGATTGAAAAATTTCTGGGCTTGCTGACATAATACTTTGTGATTTCAAGCGCCGCATCATAGTATTCTTCCCAGCTGAGACAGTCGTTCCCCGCTTGTTCTAT
>DFFN01000088.1 GCA_002369525.1 Lachnoclostridium sp. UBA3775
ATGCTGGTAATGGATGACGGCTGGTTCGGCCACAGGGATTCGGACAATTCATCTCTGGGCGACTGGTTCGTGTATGAAAAGAAGATAGAGGGCGGACTCAAATACCTTGTTGACGAAGTGAACAAACTCGGCATGAAATTCGGTATCTGGTTTGAGCCCGAGATGATAAGTCCCGACTCAAAGCTTTACGAGGAGCATCCCGACTGGGCAATTCAGATTCCGGGACGTGTGCCCACGATGAGCCGTGAACAGTATGTACTTGACTATTCAAACAAAGAGGTCAGGGATTATATCTACGGCATGATGAAAAAAATACTCGATTCAGCAAACATAGAATATATCAAGTGGGATATGAACCGCCAGCTTACAGAGGTCGGTTCGACGACACTTCCTAAAGACCGTCAGCGTGAGCTGTGGCATCGTTATGTGCTCGGCGTTTATGATGTGATGAACCGTCTGACAACGGATTATCCTTACCTGCTTCTTGAAAACTGTTCGGGAGGCGGTGCGAGATTTGATGCAGGCATGCTTTACTTCTCGCCTCAGATCTGGACCTCGGACGATACCGATGCGATAGAAAGGCTTAAGATACAGCACGGTACTTCGATCTGTTATCCCGCATCGAGCATGGGCGCTCATGTTTCGGATTGTCCGAACCATACTGTCGGCAGAACAACACCTTTTTCGACACGCGGCGATGTAGCTTTGGTAGGTACCTTCGGTTACGAGCTTGATGTAACAAGGATTCCCGAAAACGACAGAAATTCAATACCGGGACAGATCGAGAAGTTTAAGAAATACAATCCGCTTGTAAGAACGGGAGATCATTACCGTATCGGAAATATTTTCGAGGACAATACGTGGGATGCGTGGATGTTTGTTGCAAAAGACAAATCAGAGGCGCTGCTTACGATAGTTCAGGTACTCGGACGCCCCAATTATCCTCAGAGGATATTTAAGCTTCCCGGACTTGCACCTGATAAGAAATACAAGCTTGAAGAGCTTAATGTGACACTTAGCGGCGAAACCCTCAAAAACGCCGGTATAGCAATTGAAATGTACGGAGATTTTTCTTCAAAGACGATACATCTTGTTGAAGCATAAATTTCCGGCGGCAAATAAAGGAAATTCACTTGGAACCAATCAAAGCATATAAACAAAAATCAGACTACAGCTACACCCTGGGAGCTTTTCCGACCTTTGAGCTTATAAACACAAGGCCGGAAAATGTCAGGGAAGTACTTGTCAGTAACGGGTTTACCGAAAGAGAAAAGCTTGAAGGCCTCTGCAGAAAAAACAATATAAGCATAAGGACCGACGATAAGACGATTAACAGGCTTTCCGACAAGGAAAATGTTTATGTTATCGGTGTTTTTAACAAGTACAGCGACAGGATAAAACCAGGCAGCAACCACCTGATGCTTGTAAATCCTTCCAACATGGGCAATGCCGGAACCATAATACGTTCCGCGCTTGCGTTCGGAATCAAGGATCTTGCGATAATCTCTCCGGGGATCGATGTTTTTAATCCCAAGGTTGTAAGAGGAAGCATGGGTGCGATCTTTCATATCAATATTGAGTACTTTGATAGTTTTGATGCTTATTCAGGGAAACACTGTGCAGGAAGCGGAAATGACCGTAAATGCTTTTCCTTTATGCTTGATAAAAATGCCGGAATGCTTACACCGGACAATGTTCCCGATGCCGCCGTATATACGCTGATCTTCGGAAACGAGGCCAGCGGGCTGCCAAAGGAATATGCAGATTTCACTTATCCTTTAATGCTTCCGCAGTCCGACGAGGTGGATTCTTTGAATCTCACTATAGCAGCGGGCATCGGAATGTATCTGTTTAAGAACAAGAATATGTAACGCAGTACGTGTATGAGGTGATGCAGATGGATTCTTTTGAATTTTGGTTCGGAGGTATATTTGCCTTTGTAGGTACATTGATAGCCTGTATCATGATACCGGCCGGGCTCGGAAACGGAATGCTTTTCATGGCTCTTATCGGACTTGTCATGGGCGCATGTTTCGGCGGAGTAGGTTATTATATGATCTACCTCGGAATAAAAATGAGGAAAAAAAGAAAAAATGCATTTGCACTCGGGAAAAAAATACACGGCGTCATAATTGATTACGAAGATGACAATTCTGTAAGAATCAACGGTGTCCCGCTTCTGGTGGTGATCGTAAGGGCCGAAATTGAAGGTAAGTTCCGTGATTTTGGCGTGAACACTCATCAGATCAAAGAAGATGTTTACCCGAGAGGAGCCGAATGCGATATATTCCTCTATGAAAACGAGCTGTTCATAAAGCCTGAATCAGTTGTGACTTCGGTATCTGCCAATGCTCTGTACAGACAATATTTGCAGGAAGAGAGCATAAACAATATTCCCGTTAAACCCGGACTTAATCAGCATTTCCTTGATCAGGAAAGAGAGCAGCCGATATTTAACCGTTTCGCTACCGAAAAATATAAGGCTGAGAAAGATCCGGAAGCAAAATCGGGCGAATATGAGCCGTCCGCCGGTGAATACGGCAACAGAATCCCGGGGGTTACCTATCTTAACGGAAAACCGGTAGATAAAAACGGCAGACCTTTGTAAAGAAAAAAACTTGACAACCCCGTTTTTATATGTTATCATACTCAAGGTTTCGTTGAAATAGGACATTCTGTCCGGGAGTATGATAATGAGCAAATCCGATACAAACAAATGGCTTGAAGAGGTAGTTGAACTTTCTTTGCTCTATGATTTTTACGGAGAGCTTTTGTCCGACAATGCAAAAAGAGTGTTCGAAGGCTATGTTCTTGAGGATATGAGCCTTTCGGAGCTTTCGGAAGAAACCGGGATCAGCAGACAGGGAATATATGATACTGTCAGCCGGTCGGTTAATAAGCTCAGAACCTATGAAGACAAGCTTAAGCTTGTTGAAAAGTTTGAAAATATGAAACGCGAGGTCGATGAAATAAAAACATTGGCCGAGGAATCCCGCAAGGGTAAGGATGAGACGGAAAAAATAGTCAGGATAGCTGAACACATGCTTGAAAGCTATTGAAGAGGTAGAATATGGCTTTTGAAAGTCTTTCAAATAAATTACAGAACGTATTTAAAAACCTTCGCGGCAAGGGACGTTTGTCGGAAGCAGACGTTAAGGCTGCGATGCGTGAGGTTAAGATGGCTCTGCTTGAAGCGGACGTCAACTTCAAGGTTGTTAAACAGTTCGTAAATTCCGTTAACGAAAGAGCGATAGGCCAGGATGTAATGGAAGGCCTTAATCCCGGTCAGATGGTCATAAAGATCGTTAACGAAGAGCTGATAAAGCTCATGGGTGACGAGACCACCGAGATCACGCTTAACAATAACGGAAGAACAATAATAATGATGTGCGGTCTTCAGGGTGCCGG
>DFFN01000058.1 GCA_002369525.1 Lachnoclostridium sp. UBA3775
TCCAGGGCGTAGTGCTTTCGGTTGTCAAAACTGTAATCACCGATTGCTCTTTTTTCTACGCCATACCGAAACAGCAGCAATGTCAAAAACAATCATTACGGAAAATACAATTGTTAAAAACACAACTTTGGTTCCGGATGATTTCTTAACAATCTCTTTTTCAGCCGCAATTCCCACTTTTTTATCAGCTATCGTTCCGGCACCATTTTCATCGGGATGACTTACCATCATTTCCTCTGTCGAATACCCTTTTAACACATCGAAGAACTCTTTTTCCTCAAAAATCTTACCATTATTAACAGCAGTATCCGGTCTTCCAAAGAAAGGTATTACATAATTACCATCTTCAGTTTTAACATAGACAAGTGTAGCGTAATACAGATAGGAATAATAATTGTTAATGCTCTTCACCGGGGAAGTAATCTTTTCTTTTATGATTTCATCGCGCAATTTTGTGCTGTATATAACAATATCCTTCTTATCCTGGCTAACTGCCATACCGATCACTTCAGGTTTTCCGTTATTTTCTTCAATAGTAATAACACCGTTCATTCCCTCACTGTTTACAAACGGAACTATCGTTTTTTCGGAATAATCGGATGACCTCATTTCTTCCAGAGTTTTTCCTTTTTCGTATTCTGTAACAATCAGATTTTCAAGCGGTATGATTGCGTATGCATCTTCAAGATTGTACTTAATACCGGAATAATACTTATCGTCTTCCATGGATTCCAAAAAATTCTTAATGATCTCATCGTAGTTTTTTTCATCTGCAGCACCGGCAGTAGAAATAAGTAAAAGCATAATTATAAGCAAAACTGTTTTTTTCATATAATCGTCTCCTTCCCGAATATACAGCAAACAATTTCCTCGCTACCACTTTAATTATACCCCCCTTTTTTTATTTGTCAATATGCATCTGCTGTTTTAGCGTTTTAACGATATTTATACATTTACTCTCTCCACCCCAGTATCTTCTCTGCTATATTTCCCGCATCGTTTTCGTGTTCAAAATTCCCTATCCCGCTGTTTCTGATCTTCCAGATCACGCCTGTCATGTTTCCCACTTCTTCCGGTTCTATCTTTATGCCGAAGCCGCCCTCCGTTAACATTTCGATGGTCATACGATCCTCAGCCACATCGTCCCTTCCGATAAGCGCCATCGGTTTTCCGGCGATCATGCATTCTGCCACGGTTGTCCAGCCGGACTTGATTATACAGTAATCCGAGGCTGCGACATAGTCCTGGGTGTTTTTGCAGTCATCAGGCAGCGTAATCACATTGTCTCCGCGAAGCCTGACACCCTTCGTTGCGATAAACATGCAGGGGATATTTCCCACATAAATATCCTCGTCTATTCCGCTGTTCGAAAGTCCGACACTCACAAATACAATGTCTCCGCGGCCGGAAAGAGATTTTTTGATTTCTTCCGCCTTTTCCTTATTTATTTTTCTTGCGGTATAGCCAACCTGTATTCCGTCCGAAAAACGTGTTCTTGTCACCTTGTTTGCAAGCTCGTACAAAAGCACCCTGTCAGCCAGATGGTAGCATGCCCTGAAGGGCGAGATCAGGCTTTCGGGAAAATATTCTTCATATATTTCGATCCATGTAAAGCTGGCCATCAGGAAGGAAGGGATACCGCATTTTTCGGCAGATATCAGTGCCCACGGGCAGATGTCCGAAACGACAATGCTGACGCCGTATTTTTCTATCAGTCCCACGCCTTTTTTTGCATATACATCAAAACAGCCGACAAAATCCTCCACGCCCTTTCTAACTGTTTCCACATCTATTTCCAGACTCCCCGGTTTTACGGCGATGCCGAAATCGGTATTCATTACTTCCGCAGCAAAACGCGACTCAAGCTCTTCGGCGGAAAGTCCGGTGTTTTCTGAAAGATATGCCTTTGCTCTCCCGGCATGCTCCTCGGCAGTAACAAGCAATACCCTGCTGTCACTGTTTTTAAGCAGTTCGGCAATTACGGGAACGGTTCTGAAAATGTGTCCGAAACCGTGGGGCGAGACAAAAAATGCTACGGTTTCGGTGACCTTGTCATCTTTACCTGCCGGAGCATAGCCCCTTTGATGCCCGGCGGAAATTATAAGAATGACAAGAAGCATCACTGCCATGGCAATACCGTAAACAAGCCAGAGCCACCTTACGGTCAGCGTTCTGGTAACGATACCGATAGCCGACTGTATGATCGCGAGCAGAGAAACGACAGTCCCGAAATATTTTATTTTTCTTTTTCCTGTATTTATGATCATGATCGCAAGCAGTATTATGAAGAGAACCTGCGAAAACACATAATTGAACTCGGCATAACTGTGAAGGTATACGTCTCTTCCGTCCTTTTCAAGCTTAAGCCTTGTCATGTCCTGAAAATATGAAGAGGTGAAAAAGCTGAGGTTGAGAGCAAAAATCCCAAGAAACGGCAGACGGCACCATGAAAGCCTTGAAAATGATTCATATCTTGAGTGACGAAGTGTTTTTATAACATCAAAAAACAGTATGTTTGAGACGGTCAGAAGCATGCATCCG
>DFFN01000200.1 GCA_002369525.1 Lachnoclostridium sp. UBA3775
CGATGACAGCAACCTTTTTGCCGTTGCTTTTAATGTCAATAACGGGCTTGATATTGTTTTCTCTTGCCCAGTCACCGACAAAACGTTCAAGCTTGCCGATCGCAACGCTCTGGCCTTTGATGCCTCTGATGCAGACACCTTCGCACTGGGTTTCCTGGGGACATACACGTCCGCAGATCGAAGGAAGAGCGGAAGCGAGTGAAATTGTATCATATGCTCCCTTGAAGTTTCCTTCCTTAACCTGATTTATGAATGCCGGAATGTTGATCTGTACGGGGCAGCCGGTAACACATTTGGCATTTTTACACTGTATACATCTTGATGCCTCGGCCATTGCCTCTTCAGCATTGTAACCGTAGCAGACTTCATCAAAATTTGTTGCACGTACCAGAGGATCCTGTTCGCGGACGGGTACGCTTTTTAAAACATTTACTTCAATAGCCATTTATCAATACCCTCCGTTTCAGCCTGCACATCCGCCGTGATGAGCTTCGCCTTCCTTTTCTTCAAGGAAACGGCGGCCTTCTTCGCTGCGGTACATTGCGCTTCTCTTCATTGCCTGATCAAAATCAACCTTGTGTCCGTCAAATTCGGGACCGTCAACACATGCGAACTTAACCTGGTTATCAACCACAAGTCTGCAGCCGCCACACATTCCGGTACCGTCGACCATAACGGGATTCATCGAAACAACAGTAGGTATTTCAAGCTTCTTTGTAAGCAAACATACAAACTTCATCATTATCATGGGACCGATCGTGATGCAAAGATCATAGGAATGGCCCTCATTTGTAACAAGATCCTCGAGAACCTTTGTTACCATACCGGAACGGCCGTAGGAACCGTCATCGGTTGTAAGGAAAAGGTTTGAAACAGATCCCATTTCCTTTTCAAGAATAATAAGGTCTTTTGTTTTTGCTCCGATGATAACATCACAGCTTATACCGTGCTCATGAAGCCATTTGGCCTGAGGATAAACGGGAGCAGTGCCGAGACCGCCGGCAACAAAAACTATTTTCTTCTTTTTTAATTCATCTATCGGTTCCTTGCAAAGCTCGGAAGGCTTTCCGAGAGGACCGACAAAATCATGGAGATATTCTCCTGTTGTAAGCTTTGAAAGGCGGAGAGTACCTGCGCCGATAATCTGTACAACAATTGTTACGGATCCTTTTTCTCTGTCGTAATCACAGATCGTTAAAGGAATTCTTTCACCGTCTTCGTGAGAACGGACAATTACAAACTGTCCGGGAAGACAATGCTTTGCAACACGGGGAGCCTCAATATCCATAAGGAAGATATTATTGGCAAGCGAACGTGCTTCAAGGATTTTAAACATTACTTACCTCTTTCCGGAGCGGAATATTCTGTCACTAATATATAAGGAAGAAACCCGATACGCCCCAATGCAGATTTCATCAGACAGAATATTCGAAAATATAATCTCATACTTGCATTCTATACAGCGGGAATACATGTATACAATGCCGACCGAAAATATAATAACAGATATTTAACTATTTAGCAACAAGAAATTTAAAAAAATAAGAAAATTTAAAAAAATTTAATTTGGGGCTTGCTTTTCTGAGGAATGTGAGTTATAATGTAACAAATTCGTAACAATTATGTAACAAACGAAGACGAAAACGTAAGAAACATGTTACGAATCAATAAAACAGGGGACGTTAAGAAATTGAAATCAAAAAAACTTCAACTTATAGCAGCTATCGCTGCAGCATCAGTAATGATGACAGCCTGCGGCGGTGTAAGAGCTGACAGTAAAACTACATTATCAAAAAGCGGATTTATTATCGCGGAAGCAACAAAGGCTCCCGAAAACAATCTGCTTAACAATGACATTGAAATCCAGGCAGGAGAGGATGTCGATCTCGGTATCAGATTTGTAACAGATGAAACAAATACCGATACAGCCGATGAAACAAAAGAGGCAGATCCCACTCCCGTACCTGCAGAAAACATTGTGATAATCTCGGAAGATGAGAATCCCGATATGGTCGAGTTTGCAACACCTACTCCCACATCAACTCCGACACCTACCGCAACACCTACTCCCGCATTTACATTTAAGGAAATGAACACAATAATGTATGCGGCACAGGCACTTACAGTAAGAAATCTTCCGGGCCTCGAAGGAAAGATGATAGGAAGCTACGGACTTAACGGTGAAGTTAAGGTTACCGGCAAATGCATTCAGACAGGCTGGTACAGAGTAAACTACTTTGGCAAGGTTGGCTATGTAAGCAACAAATACGTATTTGCAAACAAATATGTAAGCCCCACTCCCAAGCCTACCGCAACACCTGTTCCGACCAAGGCTCCTACAAAGGCTCCTACAAAAGCACCTGCCAAGGCTCAGGTAAAAGCTACCGCAACTCCCGCAGCTGCTCCTGCTAAGACAAATACAGTAAAGGCAACGGCAACACCCGTTCCCACAACTGCAAAAGTTTCAACTGCAAAAGTTAATACAACAAACATGAACACCGCTAAGCTTTCTTCCTATTCTAACACAGCTCACGGTGACATGGCAAGAGCAAAAGCAAGAGAGATGGCTGCGAAGATCCTTACAGCCAAGCTTGATGATGATGCAGGTCTTTACACCAAAGCAGGAAAGAAGACCGGCGTAACTTTAAGACAGGTACTTCAGAACCAGTTCATTAAAACAGGAAAGATCAAGGCTTTCAATAATTGGGAGCATTGTGAGGGAACCGATATCTTCAAGGTATTCGTAGCCTGGTACTGGACCGGTGATTACTACAAGCATTCAACATACAGAGCAGTCGGCGGAGATACTTCCGCAGCATACGGCGTTTTCTTCCTCGGTGCTGCAGACTGCTGGGGCGAGACCGATGCATATTCAATGGTACTCAGCGCACTCGGAATCCCTCATACAACAGTTCAGTTCAATAACGGTATTGCAAAATACCACAGAGACGTGCTTGTAACCGTTAACGGACAGACATTGAGATTGTAATTTTCCATTCTTTTTCTTATAGGTACAAATCATAGAATCTGCTCTCCGGATTTTTCCGGAGGGCAGCTTTGTGTTTTGGGCTTATTGACAAAAACAATATTTACAAAATAAAGCAAATAGTATATAATATGTATCGGTAAGCGTAAGCAAACCAATAATTTTAAAAGGATATCTTTATCATATGAAATGGAAAATCCCTGTAATTTATGAGATGAGCGGCTATTCTGTTATTGAGGCCGAAGGTGTGGACACAAAAGAAAAAGCGCTGGAGTTTGCGAAAGCAAATCTGGGAACTCTGAGTTTCCCCGTAAATGCCGAAGAAATCAAAGGCACGATCAGGCTAAACAATGAACTTTCGGTAGAATTTGTGCCGGAAACGATCAGGCTTACCGAAAGACAGATTGACGATATAGTTTCTAATTTCTCAAATGCTGTCGAGGATTACGTCCTGAGCGGAAAGCTCAGCGAGATCAAATATCACCTTAACAGCTCCTATGATATCATCGCAAGCGTTGATTCCGAAATAGCCGGAATATATTATGTATATATCATCAACAGTCACAATGGCTATGAAATCTGCAGAGAACTTGTTTCTCATTCAAGAAATGATGAATCCTATCTTGAACTCAGGGTAAAAATAAGAAATATACTGAGAACATATTGTGTCTGACGGATATAAACGCTGTATTAAAATGTAAAATCTGAAAGAGAGGAATAATAAATGAGCAAAAAACCTGTAGTACTGATGATTCTTGACGGTTACGGACTTGACGCACCGTCTGAGGGCAACGCAATTTCGCTTGCAAAAACACCCGTAATGGACAGACTGATGAAGGAGTGTCCTTTTGTTGAAGGACAGGCATCCGGTATGTTTGTTGGACTTCCCGACGGACAGATGGGCAATTCCGAGGTCGGTCACATGAACATGGGCGCCGGCAGGATAATCTATCAGGATCTTACAAGGATCACAAAGGACATCAACGACGGAACCTTCTTTGAAAATAAGGAGCTTCTTGCCGCAATTGATAACTGCAAAAAGAATAATTCGGACCTTCATCTCTGGGGCCTTCTTTCAGACGGCGGCGTACACAGCCATATAACCCATGTTTACGGTCTTCTTGAGCTTTGCAAAAAGAATGATTTTGACAGGGTATTCGTACATGCCTTCCTTGACGGACGTGACACACCTCCGGCATCCGG
>DFFN01000179.1 GCA_002369525.1 Lachnoclostridium sp. UBA3775
CAATTACTGGGATTTCCCGATTTATACCGTAGTATGTCTTGCAGTTTTCTTCTTTATAAACCTTGTGCGCATGCGCTATACCGTAAAAGCAATGCTGTGCACGCTGTTGCAGACTGTTGAAATGTTTGTTATCGGCTTTGTCGTTTCGCTTCCGTTTACGCTGTCCTTTGACAGCATTTCAACGGGAATAGGACTTTGTGACAGACATACGAAGTTTTACCAGCTGCTTGTTCTCTGGGGACTGCCTACGGCACTCGTTATAAGCTTCCTTGCATATACTCTGTACAATGTGAGAAGCAGGGAAGAGGACGAAAGCTCAAACTATTTTACAAGACTGTTTGACGAAGTGCTCAGGGGAGATTTCTTTGTGCTCACTATAGGACTTTGTGCGATCGGACTTGTGATGATCCCCGAATTTATCTATGTAAAGGATATCTACGGTGATGCATATCAGCGTTCCAACACGATGTTCAAGCTCACCTACCAGGCCTTTATCATGTTCGCGATCGCAATGAGCTACATCATTGTAAGGTTCATATGCTTCAGACTCGGCAGGATAGCAAAGACTGTCGGCATCATCGGTCTTGTGCTGTTCCTTTCGACAGTCGGATATTTCTTCGAAGCTACAAATGCTTGGTTCTGGGGCGGATACTATTCATCAATCGATGCCTCGGACTTCCTCAAAACCGAAAGCGTACAGGATAAGGCGGGAATTGACTGGATCAATGAAAACGTTCCCAAGGACAGTGTGGTGCTTGAAATGTGCGGCCTTTCATATTCCTTCTTCAACAGGATTTCGGTATTTACAGGAAATGAAACGGTGCTCGGCTGGCAGACACATGAATGGCTGTGGAGAAGCTCCGGAAAGGGAGCGTATCCCGCTGAAAACACTGAAAGGCACAATGCAGTCATCGATATCTATACTTCGACCGATGTTGAACATGTGCGTGAGCTGATAGAAAAGTACAATATTGATTATATCTACGTTGGGGAGGCCGAACATGTGGACGGATTTGCGTCGATGGATTCCGCCAATACCGATGCCATGTATTATCATGGTTCCTACTATAAAAAGATAGTTACCAACGATGCTCTTTTAAAATCTCTCGGTGAGGTGCATATGATAGCCGAGTCTTCGGGTGATGTCTTTTATGACACTTATATAGTTGAAATCGACCACGACAAGGAGATAAGCGAGAAATATATACTTCCCGCAGGGAATACCAAAATAAGCAGGCCGTCGACGGTCATATATGAAGACGGGGCTTATACAAAGGATTTTCTCGGAAATACGGTAAAGAGCATCCAGTATTCGTATGATGAAGAAGGCAATGTGGCGGAAGAAAAGTTCTTTGATTCCGAAGACAAGCTTCTTTCCTACAGCCAGTTTATGTATGATGTCGACGGCAGGATAGTAAGCGGTGTTGATTATGACGGCACCGGAAAACGCTGCTATTTCTGGAACTATGTTGAATACGATCATTATAACCGTTGCACCAAGGCCTACTGCTTTATGGATGATGACACTTATTATTTCACAAGAGTCAGCGAATACGATGGCAGCAACCTCGTGTTTAACAGCTTTTCATACAGCGACGGCCACAGTGTAAGCATCAGCTATGAATATGAAGACGGCTTCAAGCTCAGCGAGACAGTAAACGATGACAGGGAAGACAATATAAAGTATATCGAATATATAAACGACGGCGAGAAGCTTGTCGGAGCCGATATGACAATAGGGTCCGATATGGTAGGCAAAATCGTGTTTTACTATCCGTATGAGGACAGTTCACAGAATTGACACAAATATTACACATTTTTAGTTGTTTTTCTTCATATTTTTGCCAGATTTTTGTATTATACTAAAATCATCAAATGAGAGATAAGCTTCGAAAGGAGGGTATTTAAGATGAATGATGAATTTTATGAAGAAGCGAATAATGAAAGAAGCGAAATAGTTTCTGAAAAAAGCGAAACGGTGCCTGAAAAGAAAAAAAAGTCAGGTGCAGCTAAGGTTTTCAAAAAAGGAGTGGCCATTGTCATTTCGGCCGCACTTTTTGGAACTGTTGCCGGTGGTGCACTCTACAGTTCAAATTACATTTTAAAGAAAGAGTTTAATAAAGAGAGCACCGAGTCGGTAAGCAAGGATGAGACATCTGCCAATGATAAGGAAAAAAATCCGGTAGATATCAAGCTTACAAAATCAGACGAAGAAAGCTCCGCGGAAAGCACAACGACAAAAAACAATACCGGAGCATATTCAATACCTGAGATTGTTGAAAAATGCATGCCGAGCGTAGTTGCAATAACAAACCTTGGCATAAATGATGTTAGAACGATCTGGGGAACATACCAGCAGGAGAGCAAGAGCGCAGGCTCCGGCGTCATCGTAGCAAAAACAGAAGATGAACTTCTTATACTGACTAACAACCATGTTGTTAACAACAGTAAGGAACTTACCGTGATTTTCAGCTTTGATGAAAATTCCGAGGAGCCTACTCCCGTAAATGCATACGTTAAGGGACAAGATGAGGACAGAGATCTTGCAGTTATCGGAATCAGCATGAAGAACCTGAATGAAGATATACTGTCAAAGATCAGCATTGCGGTTGTAGGCAATTCGGACAAACTTGATCTCGGTGAGCAGGTTGTAGCAATAGGAAATGCTCTCGGATACGGTCAGTCGGTTACCACAGGTATTGTTTCGGCACTTAACAGAACAGTGACTCTTTCAAGCGATAACGGCGGTACCATTTCAAATGAATATATACAGACAGATGCAGCGATCAACCCCGGTAACTCCGGCGGTG
>DFFN01000152.1 GCA_002369525.1 Lachnoclostridium sp. UBA3775
GCAGGTAACAACCCGATGGTAGGTATGACCGTTTCAACCGCAGTTTCCATCGAAGAGGCTGCAAAGGCAGGAAAGTTCTGATAAAACAAAATAAAATCCGGTGATTTTAAATGCTGCAGGCGTCCCGGTCTGCAGCATTTTTAATATAAAACGGGAGCCGCGAAGAAAACCTATTGACATAGTAGGAATTAAGTGATAGAATACCTCCTGAAAGAGACCGTTGGTAAAAAAACGGACACAGGAGGTGTTTTATGATATATGCCGACAATGCTGCCACGACAAAAATGAGCCCGGCAGCCGTGAATGAAATGATCTCGGTGATAAACAGCAATTACGGAAACCCGTCAAGCCTTTATACACTCGGACAGCAGGCCAAGGAGGTGCTTGAGGCTGCGAGAGAGGATGTTGCAGGCGTGATAAATGCCGAGGCAAGGGAAATCTATTTTACATCCGGAGGCAGCGAGGCTGATAATCAGGCGATAATATCGGCTGCCAGGATTGGAGAAAAAAAAGGAAAAAAGCACATAATCTCCACCGCCTTTGAACATCATGCGGTGCTGCATACGCTTAAAAAGCTTGAAAGGGAGGGCTTTGAGATCACCCTTCTCGACGTTCATGAAAACGGTCTGGTCCGTCCTTCTGAGCTTGAGGCGGCAATAAGGGAAGAAACCTGTCTGGTCACGATAATGTATGCCAACAACGAGATAGGAACAATACAGCCGATAAGGGAGATAGGAAAAATCTGCCGCGAGCACGGCGTTTTATTCCATACCGATGCGGTGCAGGCGATAGGACACATTCCCGTGGATGTGGTTGCAGACAACATTGACATGCTTTCTTCATCGGCGCATAAATTCCACGGCCCGAAGGGAGTAGGATTCCTGTATGTAAAGAAAGGCATCAGGCTTTTGAGCCTTATCGAGGGAGGCGCCCAGGAAAGAGGAAAAAGAGCAGGAACCGAAAATGTACCGGGCATTGCTGCCATGGCCGTAGCGATCAAGGAGGTAGCGGCGGCGCGCGAAAAGAATGCGGAGCATCTTCTTAAAAACAGAAACCGTCTGATACAGGGCCTGTCTGAGATACCTCATTCGGCATTAAACGGAGATGCAAAGAACAGGCTTCCCGGAAACGTAAACTTCTGCTTTGAGGGAATAGAAGGAGAGTCGCTTCTCCTCCTTCTTGACGACCGCGGCATTGCTGCATCGTCAGGCAGCGCATGCACATCCGGTTCGCTCGATCCGAGTCACGTGCTTCTGGCAATAGGACGTGTGCATGATGTGGCACACGGTTCGCTGAGGCTTTCGATCGGAGAAGATATCACAGAAGAGGAAACAGAATATATCATTAAAAACGTGAAGGAAGTAGTTGAATATCTGAGAGGCTTTTCGCCGATCTGGAGAGACCTGATGGCAGGCAAGAGGGAATTCATACTCTGACCGGCAGGCATTATTGACAGAAAAGAGGTAAATACGATGGCTTTATACAGTGAAAAAGTAATGGATCATTTCAGAAATCCCAGGAATGTCGGGGTTATCGAGGATGCAAACGGCATCGGAGAGGTCGGAAATGCAAAGTGCGGCGATATCATGAAAATGTACCTTAAGATAGAGGATGACATTATCAAGGACGTAAAATTCGAGACCTTCGGCTGCGGAAGTGCGATCGCATCAAGCTCAATGGCAACCGAAATGATAAAGGGACAGCCGGTTGCAGAGGCCGAAAAGCTGACCAATAAGGCTGTTGCGGAGGCACTCGATGGCCTGCCGGACTATAAAATGCACTGTTCGGTGCTTGCCGAGGAGGCGATAAAATCCGCCCTTGAGGACTATCGTAAGAGATCTGAAAACAAAACGGAGAATTGACATGACGATCACCCAGCTACAATATGTGACGGCAATTGCGGAATGCGGATCCTATAACAAGGCGTCCCAGGTGCTCTACGTTGCCCAGCCTTCCCTGACCTCATCCATCAATGAGCTCGAAAAGGAAGTGGGAATTAAAATCTTCAGCAGGAACGGAAGAGGCGCGGTCCTTACAAACGAAGGCGCGGAGTTTCTTGAATATGCAAAGCAGGTAATATATCAGTATGACAGGCTGCTGGACAATTTCGGTACCGGCGCGAAGAGAAAGAAAAAGTTCGGTATCTCCACACAGCACTATTCCTTTGCGACCAAGGCCTTTGTCGAGCTTGTAAAGTTCTACGGAACCGATGAGTATGAATTTGCGATCAGGGAAACAAAGACCAGAGAGGTTATCGACGATGTTGCGGGACTAAAGAGCGAACTCGGCATTTTATTCTTAAGCGACTTCAACAGGGCGGTACTTGAGCGTCTGTTTAAAACCAGCCGTCTGGAATTTGTGTCTCTTACGAAGTGCAATGCCTATGTTTACCTCTGGAAGAATCATCCTCTGGCAAAAAATGAGAGCATAACCCTTGCCGACCTTGCCGACTACCCCTGCCTTATGTTTGAGCAGGGTGAGGACGGATCCTACTATTATTCCGAGGAGATACTTTCCACCAACGTATATCCGAGGACGATAAAGGCCAATGACAGAGCCACGATGCTGAACCTCATGATAGGTCTTAACGGTTTCACGCTGTGCTCGGGTATCATCTGCGAGGAGTTAAACGGCGGGGAGTATATTGCCGTACCTTACAAGGAGGACAGTGAAAATCCCAACAGCGTCATGGAAATCGGTTACATAAAGAAGGAAGGACTCGGGCTTTCGCATATAGGCGAAAAATATATCGAGGAGATAAAAAGATATCTCGGGCTTGAGTGAGAAATGTGATATGATCAACAGGGAAAGACTGATCGGAGAATTTATCGCCCTGACTGAATTTGACTGTGAATCCTTTGCCGAAAAAGAAATCGCGGCATATCTCAGGAAGGAGCTTGACGGACTTGGGCTTGAGGTCTTTAGCGACAGCGCAGAGAACATATTTGCTGTTCTTCCGGCAACCCGCGGCTTCGAAAATAAAGAAGCGGTGCTTTTTTCCGCACATATGGATACCGTTAAACCGGGTATTGGAAAAAAAGCCGTAAGACATGCAGACGGAAGGATCAGTTCGGACGGCACCACGGTTCTGGGCGCCGATGATGCGGCAGGGCTTGCGGAAATAGTTGAGGCACTTCGCGCAATAAAGGAGGAAGGACTTCCTCACGGAAGGGTAGAGATCGTATTCTTTGCGGCAGAGGAACCATACTGCTGGGGAAGCTCGGTCTTTGATCCTTCGGTGATAACGGCAAAGTACGGATATGTGCTCGATCTTACCGGAAAAGTCGGTACGGCTGCGATTTCGGCTCCGACGATAATGGGACTTGAGGTAAGCGTTAAGGGAAAAAGCGCACACGCGGGCTTTGAACCGGAGACCGGGATAAATGCTTTAAGCGTCGCAGCGGCGGCGTTAAGCAAAATACCTGCCGGAAGGACCTTCTCGGACGGTGAAAATGCCACGCTTAATTTCGGAATTGTAAACGGAGGCACCGCCCCGAACATAGTTCCGGAAGAGATAAGGCTTTCGGGCGAGATAAGAAGCCTTGATGACGGGGCGGCCGAGAAGCTTTGCAGCGGAACAAAGCAGGTATTTCTTGAGGAAGCCGGAAAGCTCGGCGCATCCGTGGATTTTAAGGCGGAAAAAAAGGTCAAGGCCTACAGGGTTCCCGAAAACGGGGAAGCAGCTGAAAAATTTATCCGGGCAGCGAAAAAAACAGGACTGGAGCCTGTCCTGACGGTAACATACGGAGGCAGCGATGCGAACAGGCTCAATGAATGGGGCATACCGTCGATCGTTCTGGCGAATGCCATGATGAACGTACATACCGTTTCGGAATATACCGAAGAGGAAGAAATGTATGCCGCCGCGAAGCTGGTGCTTTTGCTGATGAACACATAAGCCGGTTATAGCCAAGAGCTATAACCGGCTATTATTTTGCCGTATTAGCCAAAAAGCCTGAACTGTGGTATCCTTTAGTCAGGTCAGACGGATACGAAAAAGTACCGGAAAAGACAAATCAAAATCGAGAAAGGAAGAGTAAAAATGAGACTTAAAAACATTACAAAGAAAGCAGGAGTATTTATCCTCACAGCGGCACTGGCCGCAGGAATCGCAGGAGGCTGCGGAAAGGAAAGCAGTTCCGGTTCGTCAAGTTCATCGGCCGGCGAATCCTCAAAAAAGACAGAAAACCTCGGAACACTTAATGTATCGTTCCCTACAGGCAACATCAGAGTTGCAGTAAACATCCTGGCTCTTAAGCTCGGATACTTCGATGAAGAGGGAGTTAAAGTAAACCCCGTGAACTTAGGCGGAATGAACGCTCTTACGGCAATCAACGAAGGAAACGGACAGCTCGATATCCTGACCGCAGGCTTTGTTCCGGACCTTCAGGCGATCGCTTCCGGATACGACCTTAAATTCATCGCCGGAACCGCAGTTGAAGGCGGCGCCCTGATAGCAAAGAAAGGAAATGCTGACAAATTCAAGAGCGACTCAACAAAGATCGATCTTGAAGCTGTTGCGGGAGCACAGCTCGGTTTCGTAAGAAACGAATCGGCATGGGTTGTGGCAAGGCAGTATCTTCTTGACAACGGAATCTCAAATGACCGTATCAAAGAGATCGAGGATGAAAAGAGCGGAAGCATAAAGTACTATGAAGAGCCCATCAACACCGCACAGGCAGTTCAGAAGGGCGAGATCGAAGTAGGCTTCCTGCCGATGGAGTTCGCGCTTCTGTATGCAGACGCTTACGATCTTGAGATCATCGTTCCTTCCGGAGAACTTCAGCCCGACTATGTATGCTGCCGTGAGGTTACTTCGGCAAAGAAGTACAACGAGAACAAGAACGTATTCACCGCATATGAAAAAGCAAGGATCAGAGCTTTCGAGTATTATAAGAAGGGCGAGAGCGACAACGATGTAAAGAAAAAGGTTGTTGACATCATTGCAGAGTATTCGGGTAAGGAAAAGGACTATGTTGAAACCTATCTTTACGGCGGAGTTACAAAGTATGCTACCGATCCCAATACAAACGGCATAGTCGCTTATGTTAAGGCAGCCTACAACTCAGGGCTTCTTTCAAGCGCCGCAGTTGATTTCTCAAGCTACGATATCAAGCAGAATATCGATACCTCGGCATATAAAGAGGCACTTGAATCGCTTATCAAGGATAATCCGGATAACAGCTTCTACAAGAGCCTGTCGGAACAGTATTCATCGGCAAACTAAAAATAACAGGATAAAGGAGTAAAAAAATGGCACTTTCATGCGATATAAATTTAAGGCGTGCAAAGACCGGACAGGACAGAGCGGTTGATTACACCGATCAGGAAGCCGAAGAGCACGCTAAAGAGGTCGGGGTTGACCCAAGACCGAAGGAAACAATTTCGGAAATAGACGAAAGAGGAGCATTCATCCGTCAGCCAAACGCTTTCATCAAACCCTTCGGAACGAAGGAGGGAGACAACAAGGCGGAGGCGAAAAGATTTGCGATATACTGGGCGCACGGCTGCAACTGGTCAAACAGGCCGGTTATCGCAAGGGACATTCTGGGACTTCAGGATGTGATCGCGGATGTGACCACGACACACAGCGGGGAAACAAACAAGTACGGCCATGGCTTTGCAGATCAGGAAGGACATAAGGATGCCCTCACCGGAGCATATTTCCTGAGCGAGTTTTACAAAAGAGGCAATCCCGATTTCAAGGGAAGGGCAACGACACCTGCCTTCGTTGATATCAAGGAAAAGAAAACGGTAAACAACGATTATCACAGGCTGTCAAACTACATCGAGGTTTTCTTCAGACCTTTCCAGAAACCGGATGCGCCGGATCTCTATCCCGTGCGCTACAGAAAAGAGATAGACGAGCTTAACGACTGGCTTTTCCCTCATGTAAACAACGGACATTACCGCATGGCATTCTGCCAGTCCTATGTCGCACATCATGAAGCATACGAAGACTTCTTCGATTCGCTCGAAAAGCTTGACAAGCGACTCGAAACAAACCGTTTCCTCTTCGGCGATTATATTACCGATTCGGACATAAGGCTTTATGTTTCGATAGTACGGTGGGAAACATGGTACTATCAGAATGTCGGACCCTTAAAGAAAAGGGTTACGGAATATAAGAACCTCTGGGGCTACATCAAGGATCTCTTCGGAGTGCCGGAATTCAAGAAGTACACCTTCTTCGATTTCAGATATGACAAGAACGATCATGAAAACCTGATGAAGCCTTACGAAGGAAGAATCGCTCCCCAGGTGCCCTATGAAAAGCTCTGGACCAGCGACGGCGAAAGAAGAAAACTTTCAAAGACCCCCGATAAGATTTATTTTTCACACCCCGAGGGTGAGAGCGTAGAGGATTACTATACCGAAATCTCCGAAACCATATGGAACAGCCCCAACGATAAGGACAGGGATCCGTTCAACTACAGGCCGGATTTCGACGTGACGGTAAATCCCATAAAAGAATAAAAAGTATTAACAGAGGCAGGAAATGAGCAGAAGGCTTTATGAAAACATAGAAGAGCTGACGGGAAAGACACCGATGGTGCATCTGTCAGGCTTTGAAAAAGAAAAAAACGCCAAGGGTAAGATTATCGGCAAGCTTGAGTTTTTAAACCCTGCAGGGAGCATTAAAGACAGAGTAGCCTTAGCGATGATAAAAGACGCGGAAGAAAAAGGACTTCTGACTCCTTCCTCTGTGATCATTGAACCCACAAGCGGCAACACCGGCATCGGCCTTGCCGCTTTTGCTGCGGCAAGAGGCTACAGGGTGGTTCTCACGATGCCCGACAGCATGAGCATCGAAAGAAGAAGGCTGCTTAAGGCATACGGCGCCGAGCTTGTGCTTACCGACGGAAAGCAGGGAATGAAGGGAGCTATCAGGCGTGCGGCCGAGCTGTTGAGAGAAATCCCCGGCAGCTTTATCGCAGGACAGTTTACCAATGAGGCAAACCCGAGGGCGCATTACCTTACAACGGGGCCCGAAATCTGGAAGGACACCGAAGGCGAGGTTGACATACTGGTCGCCGGAATCGGTACGGGCGGCACCATAAGCGGAGCCGGCAAATACTTAAAGGAGAGAAATCCGAAGATAAAAATAATCGGTATCGAACCGGAAGCTTCGGCAGTGCTTTCAAAAGGCTTTGCAGGACCTCACGGCATACAGGGCATCGGAGCGGGCTTCGTACCCAACACCTTAAATACCATGATCTACGACGAGATAATCACGGTAAGGGATGAGGATGCAATGAGGACACTTAAGCAGGTCGCAAAAAGCGACGGAATACTTGTCGGAATATCCTCGGGAGCCGCACTTTTTGCAGCGGCAAAGGCAGCCGCAAGAAATACCTCGAGAAGAAAGAATATAGTCGTCATCCTACCGGACGGCGGCAGCAGATATCTCGGAGGACTTTACGGAGATTAAGATGAGCGAAGGAAACATAATTGAAATAGAAAATTTAAGCTTTGATTATGTCGGCCGAAAGACCCGTTTCGGAGCCATAAAGGATGTTAACCTCGAGATCAAAAAAGGCGAATTCATATGTGTGCTCGGTTCATCGGGCTGCGGAAAGTCCACACTTTTAAAGCTCCTTGCAGGTCTTTTAAAGCCTGCTAAGGGAAGCATCCGGGTAAACGGCAGGGAGGTTAGCGGACCGGGAGTTGACAGGGCGGTCGTTTTCCAGCAGTATTCGCTTTTTCCCTGGCTTGACGTGAGAGGCAATGTGATATTCGGAATCAGGCAGGGCAACGGAAAGTACACAAGGAAAGAGGAAAAGAGGCTTGCATCGGACTATCTTGAAGCTGTCGGGCTTCTGGAGGTGGCCGGGAAATATCCGGCTGAGCTTTCCGGCGGGCAGCAGCAGAGAGTTGCGGTTGCAAGGGCGCTTGCCTTGGAGTCCGACATACTGCTGATGGACGAGCCATTCGGAGCGATAGACCCGAGGCTCCGCCTTGAGCTTCAGGAGCTGGTCGGCAGGCTCTCGGCCGAAAAGAAAAAAACGGTGGTGTTCATTACACATGATATCGACGAGGCAATACTTCTTGCCGACAGGATAATAGTGATGGAGCCGGGACGCGTCAGGCTGGGTGTTGACGTAAAACTTGAAAGGCCGAGAAAAAGAGAGGAACTGGTCGGCACCGAGGAATACAAGGAGCTTTACAAGAAGCTGACGGTTTCGTTCTATGACGGCTTTGCCGGAGCAATAGATGGGGAGGTGAGGTTATAATGGAAAAAGATGAAAAAAGAAGCCTGATAGCCCCCGTCATCGTGATAATACTTTTCGGAATAAATCTTCTTGCGACGCTTAAGCTTTCCTACCGGACGGAACATAAAAGGGTATATGAAAGCAACGCCTACATTTTTGTGCTTGTGCTGATACTCCTGATATATCTGATAAGATTCTTTACCGAAGGAAAAAAGAGCACCTCGGATCTTGCAATACTTACATTTGCCTTCTTTCTTTACTGGGAGCTGGCATATAAGCTCGGCTGGGTTCATAACGACCTTCTGATACCCTCGCCCGAAGGACTGTTCCACGTGTTTGTGGAGAAACCGAAGGAGATAAGGGAGGACGTCATCGGGTCGGTACAGCTGCTGTTCTGGGGCTTCCTGCTTGCCATAGTGCTTGGAACGGTGCTGGGACTATTGGCCGGTCTTGTGGCGAGAATAAGAGAGGTTCTGATACCGGTATCAAACGCAGTCACTCTGATCCCGCCCCTGATGTTTTCGGCATATTTCATAATGCTGCTTCCGAGCTTCCGTTCGGCGGCTATCGCGGTAATATTCTTCGCAGTATTCTGGCCAACCTTTCAGGGAACGGTTCAAAGAGTCGGACAGATCGACAAAAAAATAATCGAAGCGGCAAAAACGATGGGAGTCGGAACCTTCGGAATGCTTTTCAAGATCATTTTTCCCTACTGCCTGCCGGGAATCATACAGAGCTTTTCAAAGAGCCTTCGCGGCGCTTTCATGTGCCTTACCGGAGCAGAGATGCTCGGGATCAATTTAGGTATCGGCTTTTTTATCGAGAAATATAAAAGCTTTGCGGATTACCGCTGCGTGCTTGCAGGCATACTTACCGTCGGCGTCATCACAACGGTGATCGACATACTGATAGGAAGGGTTGAAAAAGCAATTGTCAGATGGCATTTATAAATGAAAGGACAGGAACGATGAGAGTTTATGAGAGCATCACGGAACTGGTGGGAAACACACCTCTTCTCCATTTAAGAAAAATAGAGGAAAAGGAAGAACTGCTTGCAAAGCTTTACGGAAAGCTTGAGTTTTATAACCCCGGCGGATCGGTAAAGGACCGTATCGCACTTAACATGATCGAGTCCGCAGAAAAGGACGGAAGGCTTAAACCGGGCGGTACGGTTGTCGAAGGTACCAGCGGAAACACCGGTATCGGAATCGCCGCAGTGTGCGCAGCCAAGGGCTATAAGGCAGTCATCTGCATGCCGGAAAACATGAGCAGGGAAAGAATCAGCATCCTTAAGGCCTATGGTGCCGAGGTGCATCTTACTCCCGCGGCAAAAAGCATGGGCGGCAGCGGCGAAAAGGCAGAAGAGCTGATCGCAGGCATACCCGGTGCTTTCAAGCCCGGTCAGGGCGGCAATCCGGATAACCCCGGAGCACACTATAAGTCAACAGGCCCCGAAATATGGAGGGATACCGACGGAAAGATCGACATGCTCGTTGCATGCGCAGGTACCGGCGGAACGATTTCGGGAACTGCCAGATATTTAAAGGAAAGAAATCCCGGAATCAGGACCGTTGCGGTTGAACCGGCGGGCAGCGCACTTCTTAACGGAGGAGAGCACGGCCCTCACAAGATACAGGGAATCGGCGGAGGCTCGATACCTCCCGTAACCGACCGAACGATGATAGACGAGGTCATCGATGTTACAGACGAACAGGCCTATGAATATACAAGGCTTGCTCCGCGTACGGAAGGAATACTGATAGGAATTTCGGCTGGTGCGGCGCTTTATGCGGCGACCCGGGTTGCAAAAAGGGAAGAAAACAAGGGCAAAACGATAGTTGTCATCTTCCCGGACGGCGGAGACCACTATCTTTCTGTGGAGGATCTTTTTTGATGAAAGCAGTAAAAGTCAGAAATGAAGCAGAGCGTGCGGGAGTGCATTATGTCCGTACCGAGGCAATGGTCATGGGCTTTAACGTATCACCCTACGGTGAGTTTGCGGACGATCGCCCCGACAGCGAATATGTGCTCGTAACGGACGATAACGACAGGCCTCTTTCCACCTGCAGGATCGTTTACGGAACCACAGACAGCGGCGAGAGCTTCGGAAAGATCGAAAGGGTCGCAACCGTGTCCTATGCAAGGGGCTTAGGGGCCGGAAGGCTTGCCATAGAGGGAGCCGAGGAAATCATAAAAGCAAAGGGAGTCAAAAAAATAATCATAACAAGCCGCGAAGAAGCGGAAGGCTTTTATGCAAAGCTCGGCTATAGATCATATCCCGGATATGAGCCGGATTTTCTGGCCCACGGGCCTCACGGCGAGCTTCCGTTACCCGAAGTGATAAGGTCTGCTCCGGATAAGGAAAAGCAAGAAAAGAAAAAACAGGTTTTCAGCTTCGCATGTGTCTACATGGAAAAAAATATTTAGAACAGCTATCGTAAAACCCGGAGGGAATATGTATAACAAATTTGAAACACTATGCGTACACGGCGATGTCCACAGGCAGCCGGACGCCAACAGAGCGATATCATATCCTATATACCAGACGGCATCCTTCTCCCATATCAAGCCCGGACACAATCAGTCAGGCTTTGATTATTCAAGGGAATCGAATCCCACAAGGTCATATCTTGAGGAAACTCTCGCAAGCCTTGAGGGAGCGGCTGATGCTCTGGCGTTTTCATCCGGGATGGCAGCGATCTCGGTCTGTTTTGAAGCCTTTAAGCCGGGCGATCACATAATATGCACCGACGACCTGTACGGCGGTGCTGTAAGGCTTTTTAAACTTATAAGCGAAAAAAACGGTTATGAGATCGAGTATGTGGATACGGGGGACGAGGAGAGGATAAAGGAAAAGATCAGACCCGAAACAAGGGCCATATATGTTGAAACACCCTCTAATCCCATGCTCCATGTGACCAATATAAGAAGGACGGCCGAAATAGCACATGAAAACAATGCGTTGCTTATAGTCGACAATACTTTTCTCTCGCCGTATTTTCAGAATCCTCTTGCTCTCGGCGCCGACATAGTCGTGCACAGCGGTTCCAAGTTCCTTGCCGGACATAACGATACCATCTGCGGTTTTCTGTGCACCGCCGATGAGGAAAGGGCAAAAAATTACAGGCTGCTTGCAAAGACCACCGGTGCCGCGCTTGCGCCCTTCGATTCGTGGCTTGTATTAAGAGGCATCAAAACTCTTGCGCTCCGCCAAAGAAAGCAGGAGGAAAATGCCGGGAGGCTGGCCTGTTGGCTTAAGGAAAGAGAAGAAGTCGAGGAGGTTTTCTATCTCGGTCTTCCGGAGCATAAGGGCTATGAGCTCAACAAAAAGCAGGCAAGAGGCTTTGGCAGCATGATAAGCTTTAAAGTCAGATCGGGAGAAATCGCCCTTAAGCTTCTTGAAAACGTAAGGCTCATCACCTTTGCGGAGTCGCTCGGCGGAGTGGAGAGCCTGCTCACTTATCCCAAGGTGCAGACACATCCGGATGTTCCCGAAAGCGTAAGGCAGAAGCTTGGCATAGACGAAAAGCTTTTAAGGCTTTCGGTCGGAATAGAGGATGCGGAGGATCTGATAAACGATCTCAGGCAGGCTTTTGAAAAATAGTGTTTGCAGGTAAAAAGGTGATTTGACATGGCATATGATTTTGATACGCTGATAAACCGTAAGGGTACGGATTCCCTTAAATTTGATTTCGCTGCGGAACGTGGATATCCGGGGGATGTTTTGCCGCTCTGGGTTGCCGATATGGACTTTCTCGCACCGCCAGAGGTCAATAAGGCTCTTGAGGCAGCGGTTTCACACGGCATCTACGGTTACAGCGAGGTAAAAAAGGACTACAATGAGACAGTCTGCAGCTGGTTTGAAAACAATCACGGCTACAGGCCGGACGAAAAATGGCTGATAAAAACCCCGGGCGTGGTTTTTGCCCTCGCAACGGCAGTAAAGGCCCTGACCGAAAAGGGGGACAGCGTTCTGATACAGCCGCCCGTATATTATCCTTTCTATGAGGTGATAAGGGACAATGAAAGAAAGATAGTCGAAAACCCGTTAAAGGAGATCGACGGTCATTATGAAATCGATTTTGAGGATTTCGAAAGAAAGATAGAAGAGGAAAAGGTCAGGCTTTTCATACTCTGTTCGCCGCACAATCCCGTAGGACGGGTGTGGAAGGAATGGGAGCTGTCGAAAATTGCTGAAATCTGCCTGAAAAATGAGGTATATGTGGTTTCGGACGAAATCCACTGCGATCTTCTGATAGGAGACAACAGGCACATACCTTTCCTGAAGCTTGCGGGAGAGCTTGCCGACAGGACAGTAGTATGTACCTCTCCGAGCAAAAGCTTTAACATCGCGGGACTGCAGGTTGCCAACAATTTAATACCAAATGCGATTCTTCGCCGCCGTTTTGCAAAGGAGATAGACAAAACCGGCTATTCACAGCATAACATACTTGGACTGGTCGCAGCGCGCGCTGCTTATGAATCGGGAGGACCATGGCTTACGGAATGCAGGAAATATCTTGCCGGAAACCTTGAACTTATCAGAAGCTTTGTAAAAGAAAAGCTTCCGGCAGTGCGTCTTATCGAGCCCGAGGCCACATATTTTGCATGGCTTGATTTTAACGGCCTCGGTCTTGACGAAAAACAGCTCGATGATTACATAATAAACAAGGCGGGACTCTGGCTGGATTCGGGAAGGATATTCGGCGAAAGCGGGAAAGGGTTTGAGAGGATAGCATATGCAACGCAGAGGTCAAGGCTTCTTGAGGCTCTTAACAGGCTTGCAAACGGAAAATAGAAAATGAGCCGGGTCGGAAAAACACATTGTTTAAAATGTGTTTTTTTGATAAATACATATTGTATACATGTATACATTGTGATATAATGCGCTCGAGTGTAAAAAAACAATGCCATAAATGTAATAAAAAAAGAGAAAGGGTGGATCAAATGATGAAAAACCAGGAGTTTGAACATGATGCCTGCGGTATCGGAGCAGTGGTTGATATTAAAGGAAGAAAGAACCACGCTACCGTAACGAATGCACTTGACATTGTCGAGAGTCTCGAACATCGTGCCGGGAAGGATGCCGAAGGTTTAACGGGTGACGGAGTCGGGATCATGCTTCAGATATCCCATAAGTTCTTTTCCGGGGCAGCCGCCGAATGCGGCATAAGCCTTAAGGGAGAGAGGGAGTACGGCATAGGCATGTTCTTCTTCCCGAAGGGAAAACGCTGCCGTCAGGCAATGAAGATGTTTGAAATCATAGCGGGCAAGGAGGGTCTTGGCTTCCTCGGATGGAGAAAGGTTCCGTCAAGGACGGAAATTCTCGGAAGCAAGGCAATAAAGGCAATGCCCGAAATATATCAGGGCTTTATCGAAAAGCCCGGCGATGTTGCAAAGGGACTTGATTTTGACCGTAAGCTTTATATAGTCCGCAGGCTTTTTGAACAGGCAAGCCCGGATACATATGTGGTTTCGTGTTCCTCAAGGACCATAGTATACAAGGGCATGTTTCTCGTGGGCCAGCTCCGCGGATTTTTCCCGGATCTTTCTGACCCGAGGATGGAGTGTGCGATCGCACTTGTGCATTCACGTTTTTCGACAAATACCGAGCCCAGCTGGATGAGGGCACATCCGAACCGCCTTATCGTTCACAACGGCGAGATCAACACGATAAAGGGTAATGCCGACAAGATGCGCTCACGCGAGGAAAGCCTGAAGAGCAGAGTCTTCGAGGAGGATCTTTACAAGGTGCTTCCCGTTGTCAATACCGAGGGCTCCGATTCCGCAATGCTTGACAATGCCCTGGAATTTCTGATGATGAGCGGAATGCCCCTGCCTCTTGCCGTAATGACGCTGATACCCGAGCCCTGGGCAAACAATAAAGGCATGAGCCCTGAGAAGAAGGATTTTTATGAGTACTATGCAACAATGATGGAGCCGTGGGACGGCCCCGCATCAATTCTTTTCTCCGACGGCGATGTTATGGGTGCAGTGCTTGACCGTAACGGCCTCAGGCCGTCAAGATACTATATTACCGATGACGATACCCTGATACTTGCATCCGAGGTCGGAGTAATGAATGTGCCTCAGGAAAAGGTGGTAAAGAAGGACCGCCTGCGTCCCGGAAGGATGCTGCTTGTCGATACCGTAAAGGGCGAGCTGATAGAGGACGAAAAACTGAAGGAGTATTACAGCACCGGAGCACCCTACGGCGAGTGGCTTGACGGAAATCTTGTGGAGCTTAAGAAACTCCGTATTCCTAACGAGAGAATAGAGGAATACACAAGGGAGGAAAGAGCAAAGCTTTACAAGGCCTTCGGCTATACCTACGAGTCGCTTCGCGTGAACATACTGCCCATGGCAAAGACCGGAGCAGAGACAGTGCTTGCAATGGGTGCGGATCTTGCCCTGCCTTCACTTTCAAAGCAGTACCCTCCGCTGTTTGATTACTTCAGGCAGCTTTTCGCCCAGGTGACCAATCCGCCTATCGATGCGATACGTGAGGAAATCGTGACAAGCACAACGATGTTTCTCGGAAAAGGCGGCAATCTTCTTGAGAAGACCCCCGAAAACTGCAGGATGCTGAGAATCAACAATCCCATCCTCACCGATACCGACCTTTTAAAGATAAAGAGCCTCAACAGACCGGGTCTTAAGGCAGGAGTCATCCCGATCATATATTATAAAAATTCTTCGCTTAAATCCGCGATCGACAAAATGTTCATGGATGCCGACAAGGCGATAAACAAGGGCGATACGATACTTATACTTTCCGACAGGGGAGTTGACGAGTACCATGTTGCCATTCCTTCTTTGCTTGCGCTGTCCGCATTGCAGCAGTATCTTGTGCGCACAAAGAAGAGGACCTCTCTTTCGCTGGTGCTTGAAACTGCAGAGCCCAGGGAAGTACATCATTTCGCGGCGCTCATGGGCTTTGGCGCATCGGCCGTCAACCCCTACCTTGCCCATGAGGCCATCAGGCAGCTGGTTGAGGACCATATGCTTGACAAGGATGTTTATGCGGCGATAGATGACTATAATTCGGCCATAATCCACGGTATCGTAAAGATTGCCTCAAAAATGGGCATATCAACCCTGCAGTCCTATCAGGGCGCAAAGATTTTTGAAGCCATCGGTATTTCAAAGGAAGTCATTGACGAATATTTCACCGGTGTTACCAGCCGTGTGGGCGGACTTTCGCTTTCGGATATCGAAAAGGGAATAAATGTTTTCCATGAAAGCGCCTTCGATCCTTTGGAGCTTTCGACCGACATAAGCCTTGACAGCGTCGGCTATCAGAAGGAAAGAAGCGGAGGTGAAAAGCATCTTTACAATCCTCAGACTATACATATGCTCCAGCTTGCAGCCCGCGGCGGCAAGTATGAGAATTTCAAAAAGTATTCCGAAATGATCACCGAAGAGGAAAAGGGAATAAGCCTCAGAGGACAGATAGATTTCAACTATCCGGGGGAGGGCATTCCAATCGAAGAGGTAGAGCCTGTAAGCGAGATAGTAAAGCGTTTCAAGACAGGTGCGATGAGTTACGGCTCGATTTCAAAGGAAGCCCATGAGTGCCTTGCGCTTGCGATGAATAAAATAGGAGGCAAGTCGAACTCGGGCGAGGGCGGCGAAAGCGAGGACAGGCTTTTAAGCAAGGGTACCGATGAAGACCGCTGTTCCGCGATAAAGCAGGTCGCATCGGGACGTTTCGGAGTTACCAGCAGATACCTGGTAAGCGCAAGAGAGCTGCAGATCAAGATGGCTCAGGGCGCAAAGCCCGGTGAGGGCGGCCAGCTTCCTGCAGGAAAGGTATATCCGTGGATCGCAGAATGCCGTCATTCCACGCCCGGAGTTGCACTGATATCGCCTCCGCCCCATCATGACATATATTCGATAGAGGATCTGGCCCAGCTGATATATGATCTGAAAAATGCCAACCGCGATGCAAGGATAAGCGTAAAGCTGGTGTCCGAGGCAGGCGTCGGAACAATAGCGGCAGGCGTGGCCAAGGCGGGAGCAGAGGTAATACTGATCTCAGGCTGGGACGGCGGAACGGGTGCCGCACCGAAAAACTCGATATATAACGCAGGCCTTCCGTGGGAGCTCGGTCTTTCCGAAACCCACCGCAACCTCATAAGAAACGGTCTTAGAAACCGTGTAAGGATAGAGACCGACGGCAAGCTGATGACAGGAAGGGATGTTGCGATCGCCTGCCTTTTGGGCGCCGAGGAATTCGGTTTTGCAACCGCGCCGCTTGTAACGATGGGCTGCGTAATGATGAGGGTATGTAATCTTGACACCTGCCCTGTAGGTGTCGCAACACAGAATCCGGAGCTCAGAAAACGTTTCACAGGCAAACCAGAATATGTCATCAACTTTATGATGTTCATCGCTGAGGAACTCAGGGAATACATGGCAAAGCTCGGCTTCAGAACCATAGACGAGATGGTCGGCCACAGTGAATTCCTTAAAAAACGCGAGATGGGTAAGGAAGACCGTGCCGACAAACTGAATCTTTCACAGATACTTGACTCAAGCTATTCGGGTGCTCCTCATTCGCACTTTGAGAAAGAAGCCCTCTATGATTACGAGCTTGAAAAGACGATGGACGTTAAAGTCCTTCTTCCTGAATATGAGGAAGTGCTTGAAAGCGGAAAGAAAAAAGCCGGAAAGAGTAAAGCCATTAAGATTTCCAATACCGACAGGACCTTCGGTACCATGCTCGGCTCGGAAATCACAAAGCATTATCCCGAAGGACTTAAGGAGGGCAGCATAGTTATCCACTGCGAAGGAAGCGCAGGACAGAGCTTTGCGGCATTCATTCCGAAGGGTCTGACGATCAAGGTTAACGGAGATGCCAACGATTATTTCGGCAAAGGACTTTCAGGCGGCAAGCTGGTGCTCATGCCCGATAAGGACTGCCCGGCAGATCCATCAGAGAATATCATAGTCGGAAATGCTGCGTTCTACGGTGCGACAAGCGGCAAGGCCTTTATCGAGGGTGTTGCGGGCGAGCGTTTCTGCGTAAGAAATTCCGGCATTAACGCAGTGGTACTCGGAGTAGGTGACCATGGCTGCGAATATATGACGGGCGGACGTGTCGCAATACTCGGTGAGACCGGAAAGAACTTTGCGGCCGGCATGAGCGGAGGTATCTGCTACGTGCTTGATAAGGAAAACAAGCTCTATACAAGGCTTAACAAAAACGGCCTTGAAAGCAGCGTGCTCTCGGAGAAAGAAGACATTGCTGAGCTTAAGAAAATGATCGAGGAATTCCATGCCGAAACAAAGAGCAAAAAGGCGGAAGAAATCCTGGAGAACTTTGAAGAGTATATACCTCACTTCAAGAAGATCATTCCTACCGACTACAGGAAAATAGTTGAGAAGACCAAGGAATTCCTTGCGGCAGGAAAGAGCGAAGATGAGGCGAAGGTTGAAGCCTTCTATACAATTACCAAGGCGGCAGAATAGAAAGGGAGAGCATCATGGGAAAACCAACAGGATTTATGGAGTATGAAAGAGTCGGAAATCCGGCCTTCGCTCCTCTTGAAAGAATAAAGAATTTCAATGAATTCCACGAGCCCCTGCCCGCAGAGGAAAGAAAAAAACAGGCGGCCCGCTGTATGGACTGCGGCGTACCGTTCTGCCAGGCAGGAGTAAAGATAAGCGGCATGTTTTCGGGATGTCCCTTACATAACCTTGTGCCTGAGTGGAACGACCTCGTATACCACGGGAACATGGAGGCAGCAGCAGAAAGGCTGCTAAAGACAAACAATTTCCCTGAGTTTACCTCAAGGGTTTGCCCCGCACTTTGTGAGGCAGCATGTACATGTAACCTTAACGGACTTCCGGTAGCGACCAAGGAAAACGAAAATTCCATCATAGAATTTGCCTATGCAAACGGACTTATGGAGCCCAAGGCTCCGAAGACAAGGACGGGCAAAAAGGTTGCAGTCATAGGTTCAGGCCCCTCCGGACTTGCCTGCGCCGACCAGCTTAACAAGAGAGGCCATGAAGTTACGGTTTATGAAAGATTCGACCGTCCGGGCGGACTTTTAATGTACGGAATCCCGAACATGAAGCTTGAAAAACGTTTTATCCTCCGCCGCATCGAAAAAATGAAGGCTGAGGGCGTAGGATTTATGACTAACTGCAACGTGGGCAAAGACATCACATCCGAGGAGCTGCTTAATGATTATGATGCAGTGGTTCTCTGCTGCGGTGCATCAAATCCCAGAAACATAAACGCACCCGGACGTGACGCGGAGGGCATATATTTTGCAGTTGAATTCCTGCGTGGTGTGACAAAGAGCCTTCTGGATTCAGGATATGCAAAAGCAAATGCAGAAAATGCAGGTGCAGAGGAATTTGCCGCGATTATGGAAAAGTCCTTTTCAGAAGATACCTTCGTCAACTGCAAGGATAAGCACGTGATCATAATCGGCGGCGGCGACACCGGAAACGACTGTACCGGTACTGCAATCCGTCAGGGATGTGCGACGGTTACCCAGATTGAAATGATGCCCGAGCCTCCGCTTACAAGGCGCGAGAGCAATCCCTGGCCCGAATGGCCGCTCATCAAAAAGACCGACTACGGCGCAGAGGAAAGCATAGCGGTCTTTGGCCATGACCCGAGAGTATACCAGACAACGGTTACCGAGTTCCTTAAGAACGACGAAGGAAAGCTCTGCGGCGTAAAGACAGTAAAGCTTGAAAGCAAGACCGATCCCGAGACAGGAAGACGCTCTATGGTACCGGTTGAGGGTACCGAAGGCGAGCTGCCCGCAGACATCGTACTGATCGCGGCAGGTTTCCTCGGCTCAGAGGACTACGTCAGAAATGCATTCGGCGTGGAGGCTGACGGACGCAGCAATGTAAAGACCGCAGAAGGATTTTATTCGACAAATGTGCCTAAGGTATTTACCGCCGGTGACATGCATCGCGGCCAGTCCCTTGTCGTATGGGGCATCGCCGAGGGCAGAGCCTGCGCAAAGGAAGTTGACGAGTTTCTGATCAACGACTGAATCCACCGTTTTCATGAAGCGGGTTAGCAATAAACTGTAATTAATTGAAAAAGAGATCCCTCAAAAGGAAGGGTCTCTTTTTTTGCCATGAAGCGGTTTTTGTGAAAAATGTATACAATTATACAATCTTTTAAAAGCCTGTATTTGTTACTTTTACCAAAAATGTATACATGTATACAATTTGTTCTTGACACTGACATATTGCTGTAGTAGAATCAAAACCGTAAAGAGCAGGAAGGCCGGGCCCGAAAGCTTTTTAAACAAAAAAGATGCATAAAGGAGAGAATTACAATGAGTACAGTAAAAGATTATTTCGGCTGCATGGTATTCGATGACAGACAAATGAAGGCAAGCCTTCCCGCAAAAGTTTATAATTCCCTGAAAAAGACCATAGATGAGGGCGCGGAGCTTGACCTTCGCGTTGCTAATGCAGTTGCAGAAGCCATGAAAGAATGGGCACTCGCTAAAGGTGCCACCCACTACACACATTGGTTCCAGCCACTGACCGGTATCACGGCAGAGAAGCACGACAGCTTCATAGAGCCTTCACCGGACGGCGGAGTGATAATGGAATTCTCCGGCAAGGAGCTGATCAAAGGCGAGCCGGATGCATCTTCCTTCCCTACAGGCGGAATCAGAGCAACATTCGAGGCAAGGGGCTATACGACCTGGGATCCCACCTCATATGCATTCATCAAAGGAAAGACACTCTGCATCCCCACAGCATTCTGTGCATATGGCGGACAGGCACTTGACAAGAAAACCCCGCTGCTTCGTTCAATGGAAGCACTTAACAAGCAGGCTTTAAGAATATTAAGACTCTTCGGAAACACCACAGCAAAGAGAGTTACCTCTTCTGTAGGTCCCGAGCAGGAATACTTCCTTATCACAAAGGAAATGTATGATAAGAGACTTGACCTCAAGATGACGGGCCGCACCCTCTTCGGATCAAAGCCTCCCAAGGGACAGGAAATGGATGACCATTACTTCGGTATCATCAAGCCCCGCGTACAGGCATTCATGGAAGACCTGAACGAAGAGCTCTGGAAGCTCGGAATCCTCGCAAAGACCGAGCATAACGAGGTTGCTCCTTCCCAGCATGAGCTGGCACCTATCTATACAACAACAAACGTAGGTACCGATCACAACCAGCTGACAATGGAGATAATGCAGAAGACAGCAATCAAGCATGGTCTTGTATGCCTGCTTCATGAGAAGCCTTTCGCAGGAGTAAACGGCAGCGGCAAGCATAACAACTGGTCGATAGGAACCGATGAAGGAGTAAACCTTCTTTCACCCGGCGAGACACCTTATGAAAATGCACAGTTCCTGCTTTTCCTCTGCGCAGTAATCAAGGCAGTTGATGATTATCAGGATCTTTTAAGACTTTCGGTAGCTACCGCAGGTAATGACCACAGACTTGGTGCAAACGAGGCTCCTCCCGCAGTAATCTCAATGTTCCTCGGCGAAGAGCTGGATGCAGTGCTTGAGGCAATTGAAAAGGATCAGCCTTATGCAGGTACCGAGAAGATGCAGATGAAGCTCGGAGTTGACACACTTCCTAAGTTCAACCGCGATACTACAGACCGTAACAGGACTTCACCTTTCGCATTTACCGGAAACAAGTTCGAGTTCAGAATGCTCGGTTCGTCAAACTCTATAGCATGTGCAAACATAATGCTTAACGCAGCAGTTGCAGAGTCACTTAAAATATATGCAGACAGACTTGAAGGAGCAGCAGATTTTGAAACAGCCCTTCATGATATGATAAAGAAGACCATCAAGGATCACAGACGCATCATATTCAACGGAAACGGTTATGATGACAAGTGGATCGAGGAGGCAACCAAGGTAAGAGGCCTTTCAAACTATCGTACAACGGCCGACTGCATGCCTCACCTGCTTGATGAGAAGAACGTAAAGATGCTTACAGGTCACAAGGTATTCACCCTTGAGGAAATGAAGTCAAGATGCGAGATCATGCTTGAGA
>DFFN01000115.1:0-4651 GCA_002369525.1 Lachnoclostridium sp. UBA3775
GTTTCTTAAGAACTGGAAGCTGTCATAAGCCTTTGCATCGGCAACCGCAGGCTCAACCACCGCTTTATCGCAGACAACAAGGGAATTGGGGTTGATATTCATCTCTCCGGTTTCCTCATTGTATACTCCCTTTTCTTCATCGGTAAGGTTTTCATAAAGCCTTGCGGTAACATGAAGCGCAGTTGCGGCGTTTACCCAGTGAATGGTTCCTTTTACTTTTCTTCCTTCAAAGCCTGTTCCGCTCTTGGTTTCCGGATCGTAGGTGCAGTGGATCACTGTCACATTGCCGTTCTCATCGGTCTCATAGGATACGCACTTTACAAAATATGCGCTCATAAGCCTTACCTCGTTGCCGGGGAACAGACGGAAATACTTTTTAGGAGGATCGATCATGAAATCGTCACGTTCAATATAGATTTCACGCGAGAACGGTACCTCACGCTCTCCCATTTCGGGATTTTCCTGATTGTTGGGAACCTTTACCATTTCGGTAACGCCCTCGGGATAATTGTCGATCACAAGCTTAACAGGATCAAGCACGGCCATTATTCTGGGTCTCTTAAGCTTAAGGTCTTCCCTGATGCAATACTCAAGCATTGCATAATCAACGGAATTGGCAGCCTTGCTGACACCGACAAGCTTCATGAACATCTGTATCGATTCGGGAGTGAAGCCGCGTCTGCGTAAAGCTGCGATAGATACCAGTCTCGGATCATCCCAGCCGTCAACAATTCCTTCCTCAACAAGCTTTTTAATGTAACGCTTTCCTGTGATAACGTTTGTAACATAAAGCTTGGCAAACTCTATCTGCTTGGGAGGGTTTTCATATTCAAGCTCTCTTACAACCCAGTCATAAAGCGGTCTGTGATCCTCAAATTCAAGGGTACAGATTGAATGGGTCACGCCCTCTATCGCATCCTCTATCGGATGCGCAAAATCGTACATCGGGTAAATGCACCATTTATCGCCGGTGTTATGATGCGAAATGTGTGCCACACGGTAAATGACAGGGTCACGCATGTTCATATTCGGACTCGCCATATCGATTTTGGCACGAAGCACGAGCGATCCGTCCGGAAACTCTCCGTTTTTCATTCTTGTAAACAGATCGAGGTTTTCCTCTACGGAACGGTTTCTGTAAGGACTTTCCTTACCTGCCTCGGTAAGTGTTCCTCTGTACTCTCTGATCTGGTCTGCGGTAAGCTCGTCAACATAGGCCTTGCCTTTTTTTATGAGCTTTACGGCGCCCTCATACATCTGGTCGAAATAGTCTGAGGCATAGAAAATCCTGTCGCCGAAATCTCCGCCGACCCACTTAACATCCTTTGCGATGTTCTCAACAAATTCAATTTTCTCTTTTGTGGGATTGGTATCGTCAAATCTCATATTGAACTGACCGCCGTATTTAACGGCAAGACCGTAATTTAAAAGTATGGATTTGGCATGACCGATGTGCAGATAGCCGTTAGGCTCGGGAGGAAAGCGGGTAATTACCTTTTTGCATTTTCCCTCGGCAATATCCTTGTCGATTATCTGCTCAATGAAATTTTTTTCTTCTCTCTCCTGTGTGCTCATACTTACTCCAAAAATAAATTTATATTGACTTATTGTAACACAAAACCAAAGATAATTAAAGCTTTTTTTAAAACAAAAATCAATATTCAACGATTGCATATATCCCGATATGATGTTACAATGAACATATCAAGCATTTACAGGGGTTTAGGCATGAAAAAAGCGCGTTTTGCAATAATCGCAGTCATTATGGCAGTCTGTACGGCACTGTGCCTTACGGTTCTTTTGTTGTCCTTAAAAAAGCTTGATACAGGCGATTACCGCGATCTTGACCCTGATTCAGAATACCGCCGTGCAAAAAAGCAGACCGAAAAACTTTTCGGAAAGCTTTCTTTCCCGGATGACGAAGATTCCGTCTTTTATTTTAATCTTACCAGGCTTGATACTGCCGATTTTTACGATAATGAAGTCTTTTCCGTTCTTTCGGATGTGTCTTCCATAAAGATTTTAAAATCCGCACTTGAACAAAGTACCGAATTTGAGCTCAGCTTTTTTGACTATACAGATATAAAGCCTCGCAGTCTCGACAAAACCATACTTGAAAAAATCCTGAAATATGAGGGCTGTTTTTTCAATGCGGACGAGCTTAGTCTGTTATGGGCCGATATCTTTGATATAAAGCCTTCTACTCCTGTAGACTTATCCTGTCATAAAAACCTTTCATTTTTTTCCGAAACGTCTTCCGAAAAGTTAGAAGAACTCTGTAAAGTTAATTCCGCGCCCTATATGAGCCTCGAGGATGCCGCCGCATTTCTAAGGATAGACAAGGGCATACTGGCTCCGTTATATGAAAACCCCAAAGAGCCCACTGAACCCATACTCAGAATGACTCTTCCCGAGCTTGCGTCTTATCTTCGCTCCGATATTATTGACAATCCCGAGTATTCAGAACTGATAAACGATGAGCTCCGTGAGGATCTTTTACGCTTCATCAAATTTGCAGACAAGGATCTTTTTGACAAAAACCTTGATGCCGACGATCTTTCAGAGCTTTTAGAGACCGACAAAAGTACAATTTCAGCTGTGCTTTTGCTTAAAAACCCTTTTGGCTCGAAAAAATCCAAGCTTCCGGATTTTGTTGATTTCGTCATTGAAAATGTCGCCGAAAACCCGATGCTTTCTTCATACATCGACGACCGTACCATGTACCAGCTCAGGCTTCTGAGGACAATAATAGACTATACCCGCTCCGGGAAGGCTCTTAACTACACGGAAACCGCCGAGCTTTTCGAAATTGACAAAGAGCTTACAAAAATGCTGTATGAAAGAAAGGAAGGTTATTCCGATAATGATGCAGAAAATACAATAACCCGAAATGTCATCACCATGCTCCATGATATTGTTTTATCACCTGACAAATATGCTTTTTCCGCCGAAAAAACTACCGAACTCAGCCTGCTTTCGGATGCATTTTCGCTGATCGGAAAAAACATTCTTTCTCCTAAGGAGTTTATCAGACTGATTTCAACCGACCTTGCCATTGCCGACGAACAGACAGTTTACAGGGTTCTTCTGCTTGACGAGGATGCTCCCGAAAGCATTTCTGTCGAAGACTTTCTTAATAAAAATAACAACGCGATATGGGAAAATGAAATGTATAACGTTGTTTCAGACTATCTGAACACAGTGCTTTTAAGGTTTACAGATGATACATATGCACGTCAGTTTATTGCCGTAAAATCCGGTGCCTCAAAGAAGGATGCCGACAGACTGTTAAAGGAAATAAAACAGTGTGCAAACGACGTAAACCTTGATATCAAGCTTTGTTCCCGCTCACAGATGAGGCATGATCTTAATATTAGATACACTTTCATTATAAGGCTCTCCGGAATACTCATGCTCATCTTTCTTTCGGCTTCCGTATTTTCTTTATTTAAGGCTCTTACGCTTATGAAATCCGGACAAACAAAGTAAAAAACAAAAAACGGTATGACAAACAAGTAAAAAAGACCCGGGACTCACAGTTGAGCCCGGGTTTTTATCAAAATACATCATTGTCATCATCATACTTGGCACCGGCCGTATATGAATCGATCTGATTGTTAATATCATTTGCAGACTGGTTATTTGACGGCGGCGTATTGTTTACGGGAGTATAGTCAGCTCCGCTTGAAGCCGTTGTGCCTGTCTGAGTAGGTGCATCATATTTTTCGGCAAGATAGTTTATCGAATTGAACTGGTCGAGGGGCGTATTGAGTATCCTGATCGCATCCTCAGCCTCTTTGTTCTTCTGTGCCTTTTTCTTCTTCCACCAGCTGTAACCGATGTAAACACCCGTGATCACACCTGCGGTTATAATGAACACCACAAATATTTTTGTGTTATCGGTCTTTGCACCCGGCAGCTTGTCATAATTAACAACCGCAACCTGGAACTGCAGTCCCGTTTCGTTATATAAAGACTTTGCAACCTGTTCGAGAAGCTTTTGTCCTGCCGGATCTATGAAATCAATCTTATCAACTATGAAGCTTGAATCATAGCTTTCCGATGTATCTATCCTGTCATACTTGCCGTAGATTTCCTTCTCATAGAATTCATTAAGGGCATATGCAAGCTGCAAGCCTACATCATCATTGTAGTATCTTCCGTAGCTGTCAAAGAATTTATTGTAGTTATTATCCAGTATATCGGCAGCATCGGCACCGTATCTAATATACTGGTATTCATCATCAAGCGCTTTTGAATAGGCAATATAAAAGAGGAAGGTGTTATCCTTGCCCGAAAAATTGTCGGTATAGAACTTATCCGACTGGGTATCAACCACATTTTCATCAATATATGCCTTATGGCCGGCAAAAGAACACTTTGAAGTCGACATCGCAACCATCATCAGGATAAAAATTACTACAAATACCGTAAGACATCCTGTGCTTCCGGTACTTGTTCCCGAGCCGTAAGAACGGCTTCCGCCGTAATAAACATTTCGCCTTCTCGGATATGAATAGTAATAATGATGGTGTGTTGTGGGTCTGTAGCTTGAATGGCTGAAGCTAGAGTGGCTCGAACCAAAAGAACTTCTCGAGCTGTGAAAGCCTCCTCCGCCACGATGACCTCCACCGCCGCCGCGGCTGCCGCC
>DFFN01000115.1:4691-7715 GCA_002369525.1 Lachnoclostridium sp. UBA3775
CCGCGGCTGCCGCCGCCTCCGCCTCTTCCCATATTTTTAGTCCTCCTTCATGATTTTACTCAAATGCTTTTTAACGGCAAATTCCATCAGCTGCCTGTTCAGATAGGCATTACCGTAGGTATACACATATTCTTCTCTTTCGTCGGAATTCTTTCCTTTAAAGAATTCGTCCTTAACGATTTCGGTATTAAGACCGTATTTATCAAAGAGATATTGAATGAATATCCTGTATTTGCACTCTGCAATTGCCTTGCCTTCGTTCTGAGAAGCCTTGGTGTTTGTAATGTAAGCAAACAATTCTTTCAGCTTCGTTGTATACCCTTCATATTCCTTAACCTTGGAATTATCATATAAAGTATCGGTAAAGTAGTCAATGTCATCAATTCCTTCGATTTTTGAAGGGTCGTAAAGCTCGGTCACATATACCGAGATATCTCCGATTCCGGAGATTCTTCCATTGTCGTACAGTCCTGCGCTGTATATTCTGCTTTCATCCTTCCAGCCGTCTTTGATCGAGCCTTCTGTCTTGACAGCCTTATCAACCAGAAGAATTTCCAGCTTATGCTCAGCCGTTCTCTGTTTCATATACGGCAGGCCGAATCTTGCAATGGTTTCCTTCGCATTTTTCTCGTTTGTTGCTTTAACATCGAACAGAATCGCTGTTTCGGTAATGTCATCATCGGTAAAGCTGATACCGAATTTCTCCACAAGAGCCTGTTCAACCATATATTTTTTCATTTCCTTTACAGATGCGGAATATATATGGTTTTCATAGGTCTCCATGTCCATATTCTGGGAATATTTAAGGAAATCCTCAAAGCTTGTATATTTCTGTGACTCCGGTACATTCTGATGAGCCTCAACATAGGCTGTGTACCAGCCCTCCGCACTGTACCTGCAGATATCCTCGGTCACCTTGCGGTATGCTTCATAGTCCTTTACCTCGGAATCCTCGGTAATCTTATCTATCAGATGCGCACCGGCATTTGCAATATCGATATCCTCTTCTATCGGATAATCACCCAGATAAAGAATGTAGGAATCAAGCGATGCGGGAAGCTTTACATAATCATCAATCCTGTCAATTCCGCTGATTTTACCTTCATCCGTAAGCCCTGCGCTGTATTTCTCGGCATCCTCCGAATATTTTGAATAATCTTCTCCAGACGAAGCGTTTACTGTTTCCTGTGAACCATTGTTTTTACCGGAAGAATGTTTGGAGACAATCACTATCCCGATAACCATGGCAATAATAAACAACGCTATACAGGCTGAAATTATCAATTCTTTATTTTCTGTTTTTTTATCCCTTTTGTTGTTACGGCTCATATCTGACCTTTCAGTTACCATGATCCTTCTTTTGGTCACAGTATGTTTTTGCTCCGGTTTAAAGCGATTATATTATATATTAAATCACCTGAAATGTAAAGACAAAACTAAGGCATTGACAAAACATCTTTTATTCTTTATAATACTTAGCAAAAACAACAAGGAGACTTTTATAGATGGACCCCGACGTCCAAAAACTTATACTTATAATCATTCTGATACTTTTGTCCTCTTTTTTCTCTTCGGCCGAGACCGCTCTTATTTCAGTTAACATGATAAAAATGAGGACCATGGCTGAGGCGGGTCATAAATCCGCAGGTCTGGTTTTAAAATTAAACGAAAACAAAAGCAAGCTGTTATCTACAATATTAATAGGTAACAATATAGTCAATCTCGGTGCTTCTGCCCTTGCAACCATTTTCATACAGAATAAATTCCATAACATTCCGATAAGTATAGGCACGGGAATACTGACGTTTATAATCATCATTTTCGGTGAGATAATTCCAAAAACAGTCGCAAGCTTATATGCCGATAAGATTGCTCCGATGTACGCTCCGGTTATCTATCTGCTTTCAGCTGTATTGACTCCGTTTATCATTGTCATCAATTCCATTGCCAGATTTTTTATGTTTCTGCTTCGCATCAATCCCGATAAGAAGGCTGACCCTCTTACCGAGGAGGAATTTCTTACTGTGGTAGATGTCAGCCATGAAGACGGTGTAATCGAATCCAAAGAAAAGGATATGATAGAGAATGTGGTGGATTTCGGCGACAGCCTCGCAAAAGATGTCATGGTCCCGAGAATCGATGTACAGTTTGCGGAGGATACCGACAGCTACGAAACCATCAGGGACATTTTTAAGCAGAGCAAGTTTTCGAGACTGCCGATATATCACGAAACCACCGATAATGTTGTAGGAGTATTGTTCCTAAAGGACTTTTTTGCATATTCCGGCGAGCCCGGGGATTTCGACCCGGCTGCGCTTTGCCACAAGCCCTATTTCACCTTTGAGCATAAAAAAACCTCCGAGCTCCTCTCGGAGCTTCGTCAGGCCAAGCTCTCGATCGCAATAGTGCTTGACGAGTACGGCGCCACAGCCGGTGTCATTACAGTCGAGGATCTTCTCGAAGAGATTGTCGGAGAGCTCAGGGATGAATATGATCTCGATGAAGAAGATCTGATAAAAAAGCTCAGCAACACCGATTTCATTGCCGACGGAAGCGCAAGGCTTGATGAAGTAAATGAGTTTACAGGGCTCAGCCTTAGCGGCGACGATATTGATTCGATCGCCGGATATATCATCAGCCTCTTTGAGAAAATCCCCGATGTTCATGAAAGCATTTCTGATGAACAGGCGGTCTATACAGTCCTCAGAACGGACAAAAACCGAATCGAGAAGGTAAAAATCCATAAAAAGCCTTCAAAAGACTAAGTATAAAAAGGGAAGCCGGTCATGCCGACTTCCCTTTAATCATCAGGCTCACTTCGCCCTCCGTTTCCTCGTCCTCATCATCTTTGTCTTCCGTATCATAAAAGGCCATTATAACAACCACAGAAAGAACAAGCAGGATTGCAGAGGAAATCACCGTAAAAATCCCGCCCATGAAGATCATCATAAAAAATATCGAAAAAAGTATTATTGCTGCCATTTGGGGCCTCCGTTCCGAAGAGTTATCTGCTCTTCTTTTTCT
>DFFN01000120.1 GCA_002369525.1 Lachnoclostridium sp. UBA3775
CCTAAGGAAAATGCCGAAATGACTCTGGCCATACTTAAGGGCGAAAAAGGACCGAAGAGAAATGCGGTGCTTCTTAATGCGGGTGCATCTCTTTACATCGGCGGCAAGGCCGAAAGCTTTAATGAAGGCGTGAAATTGGCAGCAGAGCTGATCGATTCGGGTAAGGCGCTTGAAGTCCTTAACAAACTGATCGAAGTCAGCAATATGCAATAGGATATATTTCAAAAAACAAAAAAAATGTAGAAAAGTACGAATTTTTTTCGTACTTTTCTTTTTTTGGTGCATTTTTGGTGCGATTACTGTTGTAAAATGATGTCGTTAAACTGTAAAAATGGCATTTTATGCAAAAGAAAACAACATCAAGGATATAGCAAAAGACAGGCTCATTGTAATTGATAACAGCCGCGATGTAGGTCACCTGAAGAGCGGAATCCTGAAACAGGCAGGCGAATTATTTGATGTGAAAACTGACACCTGCGATAAAAAGCTCGAGTCACGCAAACAAAAAGAAGTCATGGAGAATGCCGTAAATAATACGACGGTCAATGATCCTAAAAAAACCCGAACGGAGAAGTTAAGTGTTTTCAACAAAGGAAGTCTACAACATAATTAATCTGACAAGCTGCTGCATGATGCTTTTGATGCTCCTGCTGCTTGCCATCAGCCTGATCCGGCATAAGACAAATAAAAGGCAGATCACGGTACTGTTTATTGCCGTGGTCACCGAAATTTTCGCAATGGCGATAGGTGTATTTGTAATGGGCGTCAGACTTAAGAACGGCTACTTTACGGAGGGACTTAATTCCGTCAGGTTTGTGCAGTCGATCTCGTACCAGTTCTTTTTTGCCTACCTGTGCTTTGACCGGGAGGGAAACTTTCTGCCGGGCGAATTTGCAAAGAGCTTCGGAGCCGTGATACTTTTTGTGGGAGTCATCACCATCGGCTTTTCGCCCATAGACGACTACCATAACGGCGTTGAGATGCTGACTCTGGTACAGATACTGTTCATGCTGCCGGTCATGCATACCGTACACGGAGCTGCGGAGGGCGTAAAAAGGCTGGTGGTCGCGATAGCAATGCCGCTTATCGGAATACTGGTACAGCAGTTTGTGGACGGCATCAGTTTTGATTATGTCATGTTTCCGATGGCGCTGCTCACCGTATTTCTGCACTATCAGATATATCTTGAGCGCGCCCTTGTCGAAAGAGAAAAGGAGCTGGCGGACAGCAAGGTAAGGCTTTTGCTTGAGCAGATACGGCCGCATTTTATATTCAATTCGCTTTCGGCGATAGAAGAACTGTGCATGGAGGACCCGGAAAAAGCCGGAAGGTGCGTGCATGATTTTTCCGGATATTTACGTACCAATCTTGACGCGATGAGCGAAAACAGACTGATAAGCCTTGAAGAAGAGCTTGAAAATGTAAGGCAGTATATAGCGCTTGAGGAGGCAGATCCGTGCTGCGGGTTTGCGGTCAAGTATGATATTAAGGTCAAAGACGTGATGATACCGGTGCTTTCCGTGGAACCGCTGGTTGAAAACGCGATACAGCACGGACTGGCTTCGTCCGGCACTGACGGTACGGTTTGGATATCGAGCGAGATGGGCGACGGTGAAGTGATCATCAGCGTAAGAGATAACGGTACCGGATTAAAGCATGTGAGCGAACAGCAGAAAAAACGCCGGGGCATCGGGGTCGATAACGTGAGGAAGCGGCTTGAGGCCCAGTGCGGAGGATATCTTGTATACGAAATACTTGATAACGGAACAAGAGCGATGATACATATACCCTATAATGCGTGAAACGCAGCAGGAACAGGAGGTTAATATGCCAAGGAAGCCGAGCTTTTGGACATAGAAAATGCTTAAGGGCATGTCGTGGATAAAAATGTAAAAAAATAAAAAAATATACATTAATTATGATTGTATTGCAAAAAATTGTGTGATATAATCAATCTGCAGGATTGCAAAATATAACGATAAAAGGAGAAAAGTGATGCTGAATATCGATTTAGAGAAAAACGGAAATGGACTTACATTTATACTCTCCGGCCGTCTTGATACAACAACCGCTCCCGAGCTTGAGGAGCAGTTAAAGAAAGAACTTGACGGAGTTGAGGAGCTTGTGTTCGATTTTGCGGATCTTGAATACATTTCATCCGCAGGCCTTCGCGTGCTTCTTTCCGCACAGAAGATAATGAATAAGCAGGGAAGCATGAAGGTGATCAACTCCAGCGAAGAAATCAACGAGATTTTTGAGGTAACAGGTTTTTCCGACATTCTTACAATTGAGTAATTAAAGCAAATGAAAAAACTCACTATCGAAGCTAAAATTGAGAAGCTTCCAAAGGTGCTTGCATTTCTTGACGAAGTGCTTGAGGAGGCAGAGTGCAATATGAAGGCCCAGATGCAGCTTGATATCGCTGTTGAGGAAATCTATGTCAACATTGCCTCCTATGCCTATGAGGGAAAAGACGGCATGGCGGATATCGAAATCGACATTTCCGCGGACAGGGTGGCATCAGTGCGCTTTTTTGACAGCGGCGTACCCTATGATCCCCTGAAAAAACCCGATCCCGATGTTACCCTATCTGCCGATGAGAGAGCAATCGGCGGCCTCGGAATATTCATGGTCAAAAAAAGCATGGACGACATGAGCTATGAATATAAAGACGGCATGAATGTTCTCACCATTAAAAAACAAATTTGAGGTTTTGAGCATGAAATCTGAAACTGTAAGGATCAACAATAAGGAAAACATGGATGCTGTCCTTGTTGCGGCAGACAATTTCATCCAAAGGCTTTCTATCGATAAAAAGAATGCGCTCCATCTGCGTCTGATCGTTGAAGAAACGGTCGGAATGCTCGGCGCAATGGTAGGTACCTATCATGCCAAGGTTTATCTTGAAGGCGATGAAACAGAATGTTCTGTTTTCGTTTCTGCGACAACAGATATGGATCTTGAAAAGAAGAAAGAACTGCTTTCTGTTTCAACGAGCGGGAAAAATGCCAGCGTAAAAGGCTTCATGAGCAAAATCGGCGACATGATCGAGAACGGATTCCTTCATCTTGACGGCAGCTCAAACCTGCAGATGGCATATGGAGGAACCATGCTCGGTTACGGTTACTCCGATCCCGGAACCATGAACGCGGTCTCCGGCATGGATGCAGAGCTCATCTGGACTCTCGAGGCCTACAGAAAGCACCTTCCCAAGCAGGGAGTTTCCGAGGAAACCGAAGCGCTTGAGAAATCCATAGTGGCAAATCTTGCAAGCAATATCATCGTCGGAGTCAAAAAGGATGATATTACCATGCAGATAATTAAAAAGATGGCTTAGTTAGTAGCTAACCGGCTTTACTTCTTGCCTTCAGATCGGAGAAATCCGACCACCATTAAGCCGGTGATACTCTATATTTTCGGTAGCTAGGCGGATTTACTTCTTTTATGGTCAAAAAAATCCGCCGATACACCGGATATTTTTTTATGCCGGCTCAGCCGGCGGGAGGGGTTTTTTGGAAAAAATATTCAAGGATTTTCTGTTTGAAAAACATATATTCGTAAGCGAAGGACAGGAAAAAGAAGAAAACCGTTTTCCTGCCCTTTTTTCACTTGCAAATCTTTTTAACATCAGGATCACCGAAGGCGGAGAGCTTGTAAACGAACAGCTGATAAAGGATGCCGAAGAGCATATACATGTGAAGGTTCCCGAGCCCTTTTACCGTAATTTCCCCGACAGCGTACGTGAGCTTTCAGGCGATCAGCTTCTCTTCGACCGGCTTGTGCACTATACCGTGACCTATGGCTTCGGCAGTTTTTCCGAGGCAGGACATTCCCTTTTTGAAGGAGCAATGGAAAGGGTGGCCTTTAAAGAGAAGACCCCGATAAAGGATTTTGTGATACTCAATGAAGAAAAGGCTAAAGAAAAGCTGAAGCAGGCGGTTGACGATCTGCTTGCCGGAAGCAGGCCGCTTGCCATAGATAAATACCTGGTTGTACGTGAATA
>DFFN01000223.1 GCA_002369525.1 Lachnoclostridium sp. UBA3775
ATGTTCATGCAGGACATACCTTCCCAGTGCTTGTAAAAGGAAAGCCTGCGGAAAATCAGGTTTCCTTTGTTAAGAATAAAATCAATACGGTGCTTGGTGGTCTTAAAAAGGCTAAGTATGTAAAGCAGGAGATAAAGCTTGATCCGGGAGACGGCATTTTCCTATACACTGATGGCGTCACAGAAGCACATAGTGTAGGTGGGGATATGTATGGAGAAGCCAGATTACTTTCTTTTATTGATGATAATACAGGAAGCATCTTAGGGAACGATCCATGCCGCAGTGCTTGCGAGGCAATACTTTCAGATGTAAAGTCTTTTGCCTCCGGTGCAGCGCAGTATGATGATATTACAATGATGTGGGTGCAAAGGATGTAATGATGAAACTTTCCTCACAAAACATGACGCCCTTTTGGCTCATGAGAAAAAGAAGTGGTTAAAAAAATGCGGCATGCCGCAAATATTTCATGATCAAAGACACTTGCTTCATGGCGGGTGTCTTTTTTACCTTTCAATACATAAAAACGACAGTTCAAGCAACAAGGTTTTGTCAGTTTTTGGCATTGTGAATCGTTTTATTAGTGAAGGGCTCTTTAAATTAATAGAAAAAAGGAAATGAAAAATGCCATACATGGACAAAAGAAATGCTGCAAGACTGGTAAATGATTATGCGGATATGATAATGCGGATAGGTCTTATGTACCTTAAACAGACCTATGATGCCGAAGATATTTGTCAGGAGGTTTTCATTAAGCTGATGAGTGCAGAACTGACCTTTGAGGATAGGGAACATGAAAAAGCGTGGATCATCAGAACAACAATAAATACTTGCAAAGACAGAAAAAAACTTGCTTTTTACAGGTATTGGTCCGGTGAACCGAAGGAAGAACTCGTATCCGGGGATGATTTTACTGGGAATGATCTTTTGGAAGAGATAAAAAAACTTGCCAAATGGCAGCGGGTAGCAATATATCTCTACTATTATGAAGAGTATTCTACTGCAGAGATCGCAATGCTTACGGGGCGAACAAAGTCAAGCGTCCAAAAAGACCTTTCCCGTGGAAGGAAATTTCTAAAAAACATTTTGGAATCTGAGTATGGCAAGGATTATGGTTTTGAAAAAGGAGGAGCCGATTATGCAGAATAGGGAAAAAATAAAGAAAGCTTTCTCCGGTGTGCATTTTTCCGAAATGGAAAAAAGTCTAATGACAGACCGGATAAGTGAGGCTTCTCTTTTCGCAAAGGAAAGGACAGGTAAAAATAATATGAAGATGAAAAGATGGCAAAGGGTTGCAATGATCGTCGCAGGGGTGTTGGTGCTTGGCGGAACTGTGGGCGCAGCAGCGGGAACCGATATGATAAGGAGCTGGTCAAATTCCTTTAGTGATTTTAAAACTGCCGGAAAGATCTCTCAAAAAGCTTCAGAACTTGGTATGAATTCTTTTCCGGATGAGATAGCCGGGTTTGAGTACAGCGGAGGCAATACGGTTCATAATACGGGTGAGGATGAGGCTGGAAACTCCACAGGTGATTGGGATGAATTAGAAGCGGAATATAAGAATGAAGATGGAAAAAGCATATATATTTCGCAATCACCTGTTGTTGAAGGTAAAGACGATCAGCAGCATACGGATGAGGTAGTGATTGATGGCACGACCGTTTTGTATGATTGTGATGAGTACCTTTTTCTTCCTCCCGATATGGAGGGAAAGACAGATCAAAAGCTTCTGGACAGGGAAGCAAGTGATGATCACTTTTTCATAAGCTACGGAAGTGATGAACTGGAAACAAAGTTTTTTAAAAATGCAAGTTTTGTAACAGGAGATATTCGTTATCTGATATTCAGCTATGATGAGGTTTCAGAGGATGAACTGATCTCTGTTGTCAGAGAACTTATACAGAAATAGTATCATCCCCTTAATATGTGTTGTGTATGGGAGTCAGGGTAGTCCTCTGGCTCCTAAATAAACATAACAAAATAATGTGGCAGAGTCTCCTTTACACCGGACAGACCATTTCTGTTTGCGATCAGCTTATATGCCTTGCTCGGAGAAAAATTCCTTATAAAATTGTTTAACGATACAGAGGCGGTGTTGCCAGCCTTTACCTCATATACCGGGCTTGTCAATAGCTTTGCATAAAATCGGAACATCAGATTTCTGTTTTCTGCATAAAATCGGAACATTCGAGTCTCTAAATATGCATAAAATCGGAACATTAAATCACGCAAAGTTGCATAAAATCGGAACGACGAATACCATTGCAATATAATTGATAATACAAAAGTGTCTTGTTTTATAACCATTCACTACATAAAAACGACATTTCACGCAACATGGGTTGAAATCGGCGGAAAATAGGACGAATATGACTATAGATGAAAAGGATTTCAGCAAAAGAACATGGAGGTGGTGAAATGGGCAGCAGTTTTATAAATTCTATTTTCGGAAATACCGGCGGGCTGGCAGGGATGATAGGGGATTATAACTCCATCAAAAGCGGCAGCTACGGGAAACTGTTGAGATCATACTACAGCGAGGCAACCGGTGGTCTTTCAAATTCCAACAGCAAAACCACAAAGACCAGTAATGTGCTTGACAAAATATTAGAAGAGAGAAAACACCCCACGGTATCAAAGGAGGTAAGCTCTGCAAATTCAAAGCTTTCTTCATCAGTAAGCGGTTTAAAGTCGGCACTTGCCACTCTTCAAAGTGAATCCACCTATAAGGATACGGAAAACGGCAGCAGTGCCAGAGACAAGATGACCTCCGCCTTAAAAAACTATGTATCCTCATACAATGATGCGGTGGAGTCATCCAAAAGATCCACAATGTCAAATGTCTCCGGCAACATTGCCGGAATGATGAAAGCCACAAAGGAAAATGAGGAGACCTTAAAAGAGCTCGGCATAACCATCAATAATGACGGGACCATAAATCTGAATGAAAAGAAGCTGCAGACTGCGGAGTTTGACAAGAT
>DFFN01000093.1 GCA_002369525.1 Lachnoclostridium sp. UBA3775
GGCGGAGATGAGTTCGTCGTTTTCATGAAAAATATGGACAGGGAACGCAGCGATCTTATCATACAAAAGGCTAAGCTTATCAACAAAAAGCTTTCCGACACAAGCGACGATCTGCCGTTTGTATCGGTGAGCATAGGAATCGCCTTCGGTGCGAGCCAGGAGAGCATTGACGAAATAATCAATCATGCGGACGAAGCACTTTACAAGGTTAAAGGCGATAAGGACAATGACTGCTATTTCTATAATATGTAAAAAACAAAATAAAATAATTGGTTTTTGGTGCACTTTTGGTGCGGCTCATGTGGCATAATACGGAGGAAATGATGTTAATGAAGTCCCAAAGGAGGCATATTTATGGAATTTGATATCAATAAGTCAAAAAGTTTTTTTGGTAACGGCCTGATGCAGAAAACACTGTTTAACGGCAGAATGACCGTAAAGCAGCTGCTTCTGATACTTGTTGTGCTTATTGCGGTATTGATCGTACTTAAGCTTGTTACCGGTATAATGAAAACGATACTTCTTGTAGTTATTATCGCGATTGCGCTTCTTCGCTTCGGCCTGATTTCACCGGCTCCTATCAAGGATGCGGGTAAAAAAGCCGTGCAGGAGGGCATAAACGAATATAAAACCAAATATATCAACAAAACCGATAATTTAAGGACAAATAACGGACCCGAGGGAGAGCAGGTTGAAATAAAGGTCGGAGGAGAGTGGATACCGATTGACAACATCGAATCCATCATGTATCCCAACCCTCTTACGGGAAAGAAGATGGGCATAAGCGTTGACGGTGAGATCTATGAGGTTGAGGACAAATATGTAATCGACATGATGAAAACCTTTACCAACGGAAATATCCTGCACAGGCTTTTCGGAACCTTTAAAAACTGACTTTGAAGCGGACGTTTTAAAAAAGGTAATTTTTTCCATTGATATTTTAATTTATTACATTTAAAATTATGGTATCATCATTTATGATGATACCATATTTTTTGGAGGTTTACACATATGCGATACGGAGTTCAGGCCTACGGGGCTTTAAAAAACACAGATTTAACGCTTGCCGGATTTCTGTACCGTAATATATCGCGATCAGCAATTCGACAGTGACAGAAGAAGAGGGGAAAAAGATACTGTCGTTTTACGGCGGACAGGGTTCGATCAATGTAAACTCATGGTCGAAGGACAGCACGGAGTTCGCTTTTGTAAGCTATGAGCTTATCAGGTAAGGAGGGAAGGCATACATGAAAAATATCACCTTGGGAAAAACAGGGATCACGGTACCTCAGAATGCATTCGGTGCACTGCCGATCCAGAGGGTGAGTCTTGAAACCGCCGTTATGCTTTTAAGAAAGGCATATGAGGGCGGTATGAGATTTTTTGATACCGCAAGGGCATATTCCGACAGCGAGGTAAAGGTCGGAACGGCATTTGAGGGAATGCGCGAAAAGGTCTTTATCGCATCCAAAACACAGGCAAAGACTCCGGAAAAATTTTGGTCGGATCTTGAAACCACGCTTAAAAATCTCCGCACGGACTATCTTGATCTGTACCAGTTCCATTGTGCGGACCGCTGCTACAGGCCGGGGGACGGCACAGGGATGTATGAGGCCATGCTGGAGGCTAAAGCTCTCGGAAAGATACGTCACATCGGAATCACGGCACATCTTATCGCCGTTGCCGAGGAGATAGTCGAAAGCGGGCTTTATGAGACCCTGCAGTTTCCTTTCAGTTATCTGGCAAGCGAAAGAGAGATCAGGCTGGCCGAAAATACCGAAAAGGCAGGAATGGGCTTTATTGCAATGAAGGGCCTTTCGGGAGGCCTGCTTACAAACAGCGATGCCTGCATGGCGTTCATGTTACAGTACAATGTCCTGCCGATCTGGGGTATACAAAGGGAGAGCGAGCTTAACGAGTGGCTTTCGTTCTTTGAACGCGATATCGAAATGAGCGAAGAGCTTGCGGCTTTCATTGAGGAAGACCGCGGCAAGCTTATGGGTGATTTCTGCCGGGGCTGCGGATACTGCGCCCCCTGTGCGGTGGGAATACAGATCAATAACTGCGCAAGGATGTCTCAGCTCATAAGACGCGCCCCCTCGGAGAATTTCCTCGGAGAAGAGTGGCAGGGACTGATGATGAAGATAGAAGACTGCATCGACTGCGGCGCATGCAAGTCGAGATGTCCTTACAAGCTTGACATACCGAAGCTTCTGCGCAAGAATCTTGAGGATTATAAGGCGATCCTTTCGGGAAAGGTCAGGATATAAGGTAATTTTGTGTAAAAAAAACAGGTAGGAATATGATAGTATTAAATAACGGAAGCTCCTTTGACGAAAAACTGCTCTTAAGCGAAAAGTGGCTTCAGTATCTCTATTACACCGAAAACAAGGGCGTAAACATAGAAAGAGTCGAGGTGGTCGAGGAAATCAGCGGGAAGGAAACGCTTTCCTACGTCCTTAAAACGCTGTCGATACTCGAGAAAAGCAGGGGTGAACTGAGTCCGGAGGAAGAAGGCATAGTAAGGAAGGTGCTCAGCTGGTCCGAGGTTGCCAAGGGCGGAAGCGTAAAGGAGAGGGAAAGCTGGAGAAAAAAAGGTTATGCCCTTGATATCCATAATATCGGCTCAGCCGAAATATATCTGGAGGAATGCGAGGATAACGAAGAAGAAAAGGAAATTGTTTCTTTGCTCATAAGAACCCACGGCCTCATCGGACAGGCACTCAGAGGCGAGGTCAGGGTTGACGAGAACCTTCCGCTTCGTAAGCTTTTAAAATACCTTTCGTATGAGAGCCTTGAACGTATTGTATCGGTACTTAATAAGTGCATCATCGGAGGAGTAAGCGAAAAGCTTTGGGAAAAGGTCGGCGAGAGCGCCATCCGGCTTATCAGACGTGTCCTTTCGGGTGATGCGCATGAGTTTGCGGACAGGGAAAGGATGATAAGGCTTGACGGGAGGCTTAAGGACGCCGATGAAGAGCTTGCCCGGATTTTTTCCGAAAAGCTTTTTCCGAAATATGAACTGTGGTATTTTCCTGCGGCCTTTGCAGCCTTTTCGCTTCCTCAGATTAAATGGCTGCTTGAAAAAACCGTGGAGCTGCTCGGTGACGGGATTTCCTTCATTTCGTTTAAACCCATAGCCGACGGTCTTTACTACGATTATGAAGGCAGAAAGCAGCTTAATGTTTATAAGGAACGTATCATAGAAAAATATATACGCGAGCCGGAGCTTAAAAATGTGGAGCTGGTCGTTGAAAGAAATGGCAGGGCGGTTCTGGCTGATTTCAGATTTTCGCCGGTCTGCGAAAAGCTGATAGATTTTTGTGTCGAGGCGGAAAGAAGCGGGCTTTTAAGCTTTGAAAAGAGCATTACGGTGCTTTATGACATGTTCGGCTTCAGAAGGGACGAGTTCGACAGGCTGGGCAACGAGGCAAAGTACCTTTCGACCATGAACGACAGCGAGGAAAGCACCAAGAATTCCATAATCGATTATGTTGTCGGAGAATCTGTTGTGGATGTCGGCAGCGGCGGAGGCGTGCTTCTTGATCTTCTCGAGAAGCAATATCCGGACAAAAAGGTGATAGGCACGGATATTTCCCAAAATGTCATAGAGGCTCTGGATAAGAAGAAAAAAGAGGAAGGACATAAGTGGACCGTGATTCGCCATAATTTCTATGAGGCGGGCTTTGGAGAGCCGGTCGATAATGTGATATTTTCTTCGATACTTCATGAGATCTATTCCTATACGGAGACCGAAAACGGAAGGTTTGATATCGCAAGCGTAAAGAAAGCCCTGAAAAATGCTTATGCTTCGCTGAAAAAGGGCGGGCGTATTATAATCCGTGACGGAATAAAAACAAGAGTCGATGACAGTGTGATCACCCTCAGATTTAAGGATGCCGAGGGGATGGAGTTCTTTAAAAATTTTATAAACGATTTCAAAGGCCTGAGGGATATTGAGGATAAGAAAATATCCGTGGACGAGAAGGCCGGGATGGTAAGCGCATGCACCAATTTCATCAGGGAGTTTCTGTTCACCTATACATGGGGAAAACAGTCATATGCCCATGAGGTGCAGGAACAGTTCGGCTATTTCACGATCGACGAGTACAGGGCATTTTTCGGGGAATTGGGCGCTAGGCTTGTGCGCTGCGACGAGTTTCTGGAGCCCGGCTATCCGATGAATCTGTCGCCGAAGGTTGAGCTGATACCGGACAGATATCCGGCATCGAACTGTATAGTAGTGGCGGAAAAAGTATGAGCATGGAAAAAGAAACAAAATTTGACATCAGCGTAAACCTCCTCGTTTCCTGCATGGATAACGGGGAGGAGCTTGTGATACCGGGTGAGCACGGAGGAAGCCGGATCAAAAAGATCGCGGCCGGATGCAGCGCGGAAAAAAACACAAGGACGATAAAAATTTGCGAAGGAATTGAACGGATAGGAAGCAGGGCTTTTGAGGCCTGCAGCAATGTTACGGGAATAGAGCTTCCCGCCAGTCTTAAGTACTGTCATGATTCTGTTTTCGGCCGCGGATTTTTTAACAATCCGGATTCCTTGATAAAACTGAAGAGACGGTTTAGCTTTGAGGAATACGAAAGACTTATGAAAAAGTGCATAAGGCTTTGCGACGGAAGATATCTGCTCGCGGGGGACTATGCCGATGATATAGTTTTTTCAGAGATTTACAGAGGCTTCGGCGGTGTCTGCCCCGCCGTAAGACTTGAAAAAGAAATGTGCACCTTGTTTTTGGATGACGGCCGCGGCATTGCTGCGGCTTCATTGGTCTTTGCGGGTTACGGGGGACTTATATCCTCCGCTGATACGGCATGTGACATGATAAAGGCGGATATAAGGACTCCGGATATTTTGGAGGCAGAGCAGGCAAACGACAGCCTCGTAATTTCGGGTAAAAAAACTCAGCCGGGCAATGTTATAATTGCATATTATAACGATAAAGATGTTGAA
>DFFN01000074.1 GCA_002369525.1 Lachnoclostridium sp. UBA3775
TCTTGCTTATCAGTCTTTCCTTTTCCCATACGAAGTTTCCGGTGTGAGCCTTATTCCAGTACAGATGCTCGTCAGCACCTCTTGTGCTCTTGAACCCGCTTAAGAAGCTCTGGAAATGGGTAAGTATAACCTCAATATCGGGAAGCTCCGGCATCCAGTCGGGATTCCAGATGAGTGAAATGAACCCGTCATAGTTTACGGAACGAAGGGCATTCATCATTTCCCTGACGGGAAGCTCGCCCTCTCCGATAAGCTCGGGTATTATTTCATCGTTTACTTTCCTGTAATCGTGGATATGTACATGCTGAACATAGGCTCCGAGATTTGTGATGGTGGTCTCGGGATCCTCGTTGCCGACAGAAGCGGTGGCCGCCATATTCCAGTTGGCTGCAAGAGCCTGATTGTCGGCAAATTCGTTTAAAAGGTCGCGAAGATGGGAGGTATTTGAGTAGGTTCCCACTGTTTCGACCAGTACGGTAACGGGCTTTCCCTCAGTAAGCGCGAGGAGTGAAGCAAGCGCGGCAACACAGTCATCCAGATCGGAATTTTCGGTGTGCACGCTGATGTTCGGAATTCCGAGGTTTACTGCAATTTCCACACATTCGGTAAATTCGGAGATGAAGTATTCGTCGGTAAAATCAATTGCGGTATCGATGCAGGGTACCTTCAGGCCGGCATTCTGAAGACCGCGGCGTATTCCGACGGCAAGCTCGGGATTGGTGGGGCTTGTCTTTTCCCTGAACATCGCATCATTTATATCATAAATCTCGAATCCGGACAGCTTTGTGCCGGAGGCAGCCTGAGTATATTCCTGCCAGCTCATGTTTTTCCAGTTTTTTATAGAATATGAAAGTTTCAAAACTTTTTCCTCCTTTTGGCTTGGGCAATTTAGCGCTCTTCTTCAAAAACGATCTTGTTAAGGGCACTGATATATGCTCGTATCGAAGCTCCGATGATATCGGTTGAGATTCCGCTTCCGGAATATACTTTTCCGTTTGCACGCAGCTTCACGAGCGCCGAACCCATGGCGTCCCTGCCCTCTGTAACTGTCTGTACCTGGAAATCGTCAAGCTCATAGTGGTGTCCGAGTATCTGCTCGATCGCAAGAAAAGCTGCATCCACAGGGCCGTCACCCACTCCGACACCGCGGATTTTTTCGCCGTTCTTCTCAAGCAGTATATTTGCTGTCGCAGTGATAATGTTTCCGCTGTTGATGACATAACTGTCAAGCCTGAATTTTGAAGGAACCTGCATTGCGGTGCTTGCGATGATCGCGTCAAGCTCCTTTGTTCCCACATAGTGTTTTTTGTTCGCTACTCTTAAAAAGGCTTCATAAACCTTTGCATTGTCTTCGTCGGAAAGATCATAGCCGAGCTGGTTAACAACCTTCGTTACTTCCGTGATATCGTCATTTGCATCAAGAGTAACCTCTATACCGTTGGCAATGGCAATGTCCTTGAAGCTGGTTGTTTTTTCTTCGGGCTTTACGATCAGTTTCTCAATCTGACCGGTGCAGCGTGTGATTTCGGTTGTGTTTATCGGAGCGCTTACATTAAGAGCGGTGCCCTTTTTCTGAACAAGAAGCGAAGCCTGTTCAAGTGTTGGGTATTCGTTTCCGAATGCCACGCACTTTACACCGTCGGCACCGGCCTTTACGGCAGCGGCAGCGGTTGCAAGGGCGATTCCCATATCGCTTTTTACTTCAACATAAAGGTTGATTCCTTCATTGTTAAGGGAAGGAGCGGATGCTTTGATATTTTCTATGAAAGCGCCGAATTCATCGGGAAGCATTACTCCTGCCGTGTCACATACGGTGATGCGGCTTGCGCCTGCCGCAACGGCTGCTTCTATAGCCTGTACGAGAAAATCGAATTCCGCACGTGTTGCATCAACAGCGGTAAATTCCACATTCTCGCAAAGAGAACGGCAGAGCTTTACCTGTTCGGTGATGGCTTCGAGCATCTTGGGAGCTTTTTTATGGCAGCTGTATTCCATCTGAACGGTTGATACCGGAGTAATGAGGTTGAGTCTTGCCTTGCGCCCGGTACGGATGCTTTCCCATGTTTCTTCTATCATTCCGCTTAAAATGTTTACGGAAGCGGAAACGGTTGTATTCAGCATTGTTGAGATAGTTTTGTTTGAAAGCTGGTCAGCCTTTGAAGCGGTGACGGGAGGAAGCTCGATAATGTCTGCTTTCACTCTGTCGAGTATTCTTGCGATTTCAAGCTTTTCCTTAAATGAAAGTCCGTTGTTCTTTTCGGCAAGGGCTCTTAATGTCATGTCAATGAACTTGATTGTTTTCATGATTTCTCTCCTTTTGGTTAAGTTCGCTTTGAAATAAAAAAACCATCCCAAAGCATTTCGTACTTGCTTTGAGACGGGTGTCATTTTGCACTCGCGGTACCACTCAAATTGCAGCCAAAGCTGCCACCTCTTCGGAATCAATCAATTCCTATACACTTACGTAGCATTCACGGGAAACCCTACACACCTAAGCAGTAAGCTTCAGGTTTCCGGCTCGGAAGGGAGAAGCAGGGGCTTTTACATACCGGTTCGCACCAACCACCGGCTCTCTGAATGTTTTTTCACCCGGGCCATTCTTCGTCACAGCCTTTGAAAATATTCAATTCGAAGTCATTTATACCACGAATACGGGATTATGTCAAGAAAAAAATCAATTTTTTTTAAATGTGTTTACAAACAGGAAAAAAAGTGCTATACTCTTTGACTAACTAAACAAAAAAATAAGACTTAGCCAAGGCATACATGCCGGAAAGGATAAAGCTATGGATAAAAAGCTGAGAGTAGGCATACTCGGCGGAACGGGTATGGTAGGACAGAGATTTATTACGCTGCTTGAGAATCACCCCTGGTTTGAGGTCGTTACGATCGCAGCAAGCGAGAGAAGCGCAGGAAAGCGTTATGAGGATGCGGTAGGCGATAAGTGGAAGATGCCCACTCCTATGCCCGAGGCGGTTAAGGACCTTATCGTCTATAATATAAATGAGGTAGAAAAGGTTGCATCAACCGTTGATTTCGTTTTCTCAGCGGTTAACATGAGTAAGGATGAGATCAAGGCAATCGAGGAGCAGTATGCAAAGACCGAGACTCCGGTTGTTTCAAACAATTCGGCTCACCGCTGGACACCCGATGTTCCGATGGTAGTGCCCGAGATAAATCCCGAGCATCTTGAGGTTATCGAGTCCCAGAAGAAGAGACTCGGAACAAAGCGCGGCTTCATCGTTGTAAAGCCCAACTGCTCGATCCAGAGCTACACTCCGATGCTTCATGCTCTTAAGGAGTTTGAGCCTGTAGAGGTTGTCGCTTCAACCTATCAGGCAATTTCGGGAGCAGGCA
>DFFN01000047.1 GCA_002369525.1 Lachnoclostridium sp. UBA3775
TTCACTATTTTGTTTTCAAGCTTCATTGTCGCTCTTCATCGGGCGACTTGCTTAATATACCACAATAAAAGATTAAAGTCAACACCTTTTTTCAAGTTTTTTTAAACTTTTTTTCAGGGGTTTTCAGACCACTATATCTTGTATCATTTGCGCATAAAAAAGCACTACTGTATCCCTCACGATTTCCAGGATAAAGCAGTGCTTTTAATAATACTTTATCAACAGTCTTTTTATTTACTCTTGCGCCGTTTGCTGGTGCTTGTATGGCTGAACACATCGTCGCTTAACTGAAGGTCAAAGCTGCCTTCCTTTTCATAGTCCGAAGCATTGTTCTTCCATCTCACGCTCTTATGCTTCGACGCCATGACGCCGACAGCTATTCCTGCGATCACCGCTCCGATAAGCAATGATATAAGCAGATTCTTCACCCAGCTTTCACCGCCGGAGCTTGTATCTTCCGTCAGAAAGACAAGGCCTTCACCGGCCGCAAAGGCAGGTGCGACGCTCATGCAAAGAACAGATATAAAAAGCAAAACTGTCTTTATCGTTTTTTTCATATGGCACCTCCGTCAGAATATTGTCATCAGCAGCATGCTGACGGCTGTTACGGCGGCCATGATACCGCCAAAATATCCGAATGCGATCTTCTTGTCTATCGGAAGGTTGCCGACAAACTTTCCTGTCTGACCGTTCATGCCGAAGTGGAATTTCTTTTCCTCCCATGAAATATTTAATAGCCAGACCGGATAAAGCGCATAACGGGTCTTGTGGCTGTTAAAGTTTATATCCCTGAGATTGGTGTCAACTCTGTCATAGCCCTTTACCGTATTTCTGAATCTCTGCTCAGTACTTGCCGCCATTCTTTCGTCTGCACGTCCGACACTTTCATCAGAGGTAACGTCATACTTGTCTGCAAGATATCCGGAAAGATACGCAGGATTAAAATCCACTGCCTGATTGATATCGAAAGGCTCGATGGATTCAAACATCTGATCGTCCATTTTTGTCGAACCGTCGACAGGCACATTGGTAAATGCAATATCTCCGGCTCTTGAAACGCTGTAATATGAAGTCTCGGTATATTCGTAATCATCATCGCTCCAGGTTCTCTCTTTTTCACCTGTATAGGTGAAGCTGGCCGAGATTTCGGAGTCGAAAAGCCATATCGGAACATACACGCCCTTTATTTCGTCAATACGGTTGTCGGATTTAAATGCCTTGGGCAGGAATCTTTTTCCTTTAAAATGATTCAAAAATGCATTTTTCGCCGCTTTTTTATCCACCTTGAAGGGGATAACAAGATCCGGCTTATGCCCTCCCGTAAACGCACCCGTCATTACAACCGGGTTGTCGCAATACGGGCAGCTTGATGCGGATGTTGTCGCATCCACAATGATCTCGCCGCCGCATGACTGGCATTTATATATATTCATGCCGGCCATCTCGTCGCCGTGCGCGAGTGCAGCGTTTTGTGCCCACTCGGCAGTTCCGTCCGACTGGGTTGCATGGGCATCCGTCAGCTCTGAGATATCAAACATCGAATCGCAGAACGGGCATTTCATTTTCTGGGTGGCACTGTCAAACTCAAGTTTTCCGCCGCACGCCAGACATTTATATTCGACCATGTCGACCATAATCTTACCTCACAGAATGTCTTATTTTACGATATCGGAATCATCAAAAGGATCTCCGCACTGAGGGCAGAATTTAGGAGGATTCTTGGGGTCTGCAGGCTCCCATCCGCACTTGTCGCACTTGTAAAGAGGTGCGCCTGCGGGCTTCGGCTTACCGCATTCCATGCAGAATTTGCCCTTGTTTACGGCACCGCATTCACACTTCCAGCCGTCTGCTGCGGGTGCAGGTTTGGTCTTTCCGCACTCTGTGCAGAACTTGCCTGTATTTATTGTGCCGCATTCGCACTTCCAGCTGTCTGCCGCGGGTGCTGCCTGCTGCTGCATCATCTGCTGTTGCTGCATCATCTGCTGCTGTTGCATCATATCCTGCTGCTGAGCCATGCCATAAAGCTGAGAAAGGTTTGAATTTCCCATATTCTGCATCATATTTGTAGCAAATATTCCGTTCATTGCGCCGTTGGGATTGTTTGCGGCGTCGATCATGGAATCATGCTGACCTTCAACAAGCGTTCCGATGGCATTTCTGGGATCGCGGTTCCATGCTCTGTCTTCGAAGTCCTGGATACGTGCCCTATCGGCATCGGAAACGGTAAGAGGATTAAAGGCAACTTTCTCGATGGAGATACCTCTCTTCATCTTCCACTCGGGATCGAGTTCTTCCGAAAGTGCTGCCTTTGCTTCCTTCTGCTTTGCGGGAAGCTCGTCATATCTGATACCCTGAGCCGAGAAGGTAGCAAATGCGGGAGTGAGAGCATCGATAAACTCGCTCTTTAACTGAGGAAGTATTGTTTCCTTAAGGTACTCTCTCTCTACGTTACCGCAGACATTTGCATAGAAAAGGACGGGATCGGTGATTCTGAACGAATACTGACCGTTGCACCTTACCTCTACGGTAAAGCTTCTTCCGAGCTCGGGATAGGTAAGCCTGAAAGGAATCGGGTTTGCCGAACCAAACCTGTTGTTCATCAGTTCCTTGGTATTAACATAATAAATTCTCTGATCCTTAGCTGCTTCACCGCCATGCTTGATACGGTCCCACATTTCCTTGAATGTGTTCTTTAAGCCTGCACCGAGCGAGCTTGAGAAAATACTGGGTGAAGTACCTGTTTCGTATTTATAGATACCGGGCTCTGTAGCAACCTCGACAACCATACCCTGATCTACAAGGATAGCTGCCTGGCCTTCCTGAACAACGATACCCGAACCGTCGGTAATGACCTTGTCATTTCCCTTGAAGTTCTGACCCTTGCCCATCTGTCTCTTTGCTCTTACAACAAGCACTTCGTCGGGAATTGAATCACAGCTGTAAAACTCAAGCCATGAATCGGCAAGAACCGACATTGCGCTTCCGATAGCAGCTCCGCCTACGCCACCAAGTACTGCCTGACCCGCATTAGCGAGTGTAGTTAATATAAGTCCCATATAAACCTCCATTATATAAGTAGTTTTTAGATCAAAGATCCGCTTAATTCAGTATTATAACATAAGTTAACGGGCTATGCCAATACTTTTTTGGACTATTCTTTCGTTCCCGCGCAAAAAAATCCCCCGTCTTTCGACAGAGGATTTTCTACGGAGAAGGAGGGATTTGAACCCTCGCGCCGCTATTAACGACCTGCACCCTTTCCAGGGGTGTCCCTTCAGCCTCTTGGGTACTTCTCCCTGGTTGTGTTTTGCGAAGCAAAATACAACATTCGGTCCGCGTAACTCTTGACGCGGTTAGTTCAAGGAAATCCCGGGCATCGCGAGGGATTTATTCCTTCCAAGCCTGAACGATTCTTATTATTAAATTTAAAACAGCCGACTCTTTGGCCGGCTTAAGCGGAGAGGGTGGGATTCGAACCCACGCGCCCTTGCGGACAAACGGTTTT
>DFFN01000156.1 GCA_002369525.1 Lachnoclostridium sp. UBA3775
TCAAGAGAAAATTAGCACTCATTTGACTTGAGTGCTAACACATATGTAAAAAGAAGCCCCGGCAGCGTCCAAAAACGCCCCGGGGCTTGATCATTTCTATAAGTTTTACTCAACCGTTACGCTCTTTGCGAGGTTTCTCGGTTTATCAACATCAAGACCTCTTTCGATGCTTACATAATAGCTGAGGAGCTGGAGCGGCACAACAGCAAGGCTTGCCGCAAACAAAGGATTGATCTTCGGGATATAAACCGTAAAGTCTGCCGAATCCTCAACACTGTAATTGCCGTAGCTTGTAAGTCCCATGCTGTAGGCGCCGCGGCTCTTGCATTCAACCATGTTGCTGATGGTCTTCTCGAAAAGGTCGCTCTGGGTCAGAACACTGATCACCTGGGTTCCTTTTTCAATCAGCGATATGGTACCGTGCTTCAGCTCTCCGGCAGCATAGGCCTCGGAGTGGATGTAGCTGATTTCCTTGAGCTTAAGGCTGCCCTCCATGCAGATCGCATAGTCAATGCCGCGTCCGATAAAGAAAATATCGGTGGAGTTTGCAAGCTTGTTGGAGAACCACTGTATTCTCTCCTTATCCTCCAGTATCTTCGAGATTTTATCCGGAATCGTATCAAGCTCCTTGATAAGCTCGGTATACTTCGCATCGTCAACTTTTCCGCGGAGCCTTGCGAACTCGATTGAAAGCAGGTAGCCGGCGATAAGCTGTGCCGAATATGCCTTCGTTGTCGCAACCGCGATTTCAGGGCCTGCAAGTGTGTAAAACACATAGTCTGCTTCACGCGCGATCGAGCTTCCGACTACGTTTACGATTGCAAGCGTCTTGATTCCCTGAGCCTTTGCCTCGCGGAGCGCCGCAAGCGAATCTGCGGTCTCACCAGACTGGCTGACGATAACGATAAGCTCATTCTTGTCAAGAATAGGGTTGCGGTATCTGAACTCGGACGCCAGCTCACAGCGTACAGGTATTCTTGCAAGGCTTTCCATAACATACTGCATAACCACGCCTGCGTGATATGCACTTCCGCAGGCAACCATGTGAATGCCTGAGATGGAATTAATGACCTCTTCGGTGAGTCCGATTTCGGAGAAATCGATTTTCCCGTCTTTTACATGTGTTGCAAGAGTTTCACGTACAACCTTGGGCTGCTCGTGGATTTCTTTTATCATGAAATGCTCAAAGCCTTCCTTTTCGGCTGCCTCTGCATCCCACTTGATCTCAACAAGGTCCTTCTTGATTTCCTCACCGTCAAGGTTATAGAAGGTTGCTCCGTCCTTGGTGAGCCTTCCCATCTCATGATTTCCGATATAGTATACATTTCTTGTATATTTAAGGATAGCGGGTACGTCGGATGCAACATAGCTTGCACCGTTTTCCGTACCGATTATCATCGGGCTGTCTTTTCTTGCCACCCAGATCTGACCGGGGAAATCCTTGAACATCAGAACCAGCGCATAGGAACCGCGCACACGTACCATCGTTTTTGCGATCGCATCGATCGGTCCGATGTTGTATTTTTTATAGTAATAATCCACAAGCTTTACAACGACCTCGGTATCGGTCTGGGAGTAAAAACTGTAGCCCTTCTTGATGAGCTTTTCGCGAAGCTCCTGGTAGTTCTCAATTATTCCGTTGTGAACTCCGACAATATTCTTGTCATCTGTCGAATGGGGATGGGCATTGATCTCCGAAGGTTCTCCGTGAGTTGCCCATCTGGTATGTCCTATACCGCAGGTTCCGGGAACCGCAAGACCGTCATTGGTCTTTTCCTGAAGATCCTTAAGCCTTCCCTTTGCCTTTACGATCGTAAAATCGTCATTATTATTTCTAACGGCAATACCTGCCGAATCATAGCCACGGTACTCAAGCTTTGAAAGTCCGTCAAGCAGTATGGGGGCAGCAGCCTCCGAACCTACAACTCCGACTATTCCGCACATAAACAATCCTCCGTTCTGCACTGCGGTGCAAATAAAATCTTATTTATTTTACCATAAACAGCCCGTAATGGCAATAAAAGATTCCTACTTTGTGTTATCACTTTCCTTCGCCGGCCTCTTCTCCACTATCTCCAGCCCGACGCTTACATCTGTGTCACGGTCGAAAAGATTCATGGATATGATCGCCAGCCTCTTGTGGCGGTCAATCTTCTTAATGTAACCTTCCATGCCCTTAAGCGGTCCTTCGGTCACGTAGATATTGTCGCCCTCGATGTAGCCCTTTGATACATCCACTCCGTTCTCCTGGCTTGTGAAATTTCTTATCAGGGCCTCTTCCTTTTCGCTCAGCGGGAAAAACTGTCCGTCAGACTGAAGGATCATGGAAAAGTTGGGGATTTTCGCAAGTGCCGAAGCAAAATCTTCGATATTTCCGGTCTCCACAAAAAGATAGGAAGGAATGAGCTTTTCTTTTTTCTTTTCCCAGCCCTTCTTCATTTTTATGTTCCTGATCTTGTAAAGAATCTCCACCCGGTTATAATAGGAATGGTCGACCAGCTGGTCAACCAATTCCTTCATTTTTTCCTCGCGTCCTGTTGTTGTCCATAAAACATACCACATAAATTACATTAACTCCAATTACTCATATCTTTCGTCGATGACTCTCCTGGTCTTCTTTTCGCTTCTCGGAAGCATGCCGAGCTCGACAACCTTTACTATCGGCGTGAATCCTATCTTGGCCTTTGTCCTGTCTGCAAGCCTCTTTGAAAGATCCTCGAAATCTACGCTTCCGCTCTCGGCCTCAACATAGAGCCTCATGCTGTCCTTGCCGTCAAGATGAGATATCCTGATCTGGTACTCGCTCGATGCGCCCTCGGTTTCGGCAATGACCTCTTCGATCTGGCTCGGGAACACATTAACGCCCTTGATCTTTACCATGTCATCGGTCCTGCCCTGGATCACGTCAAGCCTCGGGAACTTCGAACCGCAGGGGCATTCGCCCGGAATGATCCTCGAAAGGTCATGTGTACGGTAACGGATCAGCGGTGCGCCTTCCTTGACAAGCGTGGTAATTACGATCTCTCCCTTTTCTCCGTCGGGTACAGGCTTAAGGGTCACGGGATCGATTATTTCGATGTAGATATAGTCATCCCAGTAGTGCATGCCGGTCTCATATTTACAGTTTATTCCGATACCGGGTCCGTAAATCTCGGTCAGTCCGTAGATATCATAAAGCTCGATACCGAGTTCCTCATGTATCCTCTTTCTCATGCTCTCGCCCCAGCGCTCCGAACCGATAACGCCTTTTTTCAGGCAGATCTGGTCCTTTATGCCGCGCTTTTCTATTTCTTCTGCAAGGAGCAGTGCATATGAGGAGGTCGCGCAGATAACGGTAGACTTAAGGTCAACCATCATTTTCAGCTGCTTTTCCGTGTTTCCGGGGCCCATCGGTATTGCCATGGCTCCGAGCTTCTCGCAGCCTGCCTGGAAACCTATGCCTGCGGTCCAGAGACCATAGCCCGGAGTGATCTGTATCCTGTCATTCTTTGTGATTCCTGCCATTTCATAGCAGCGGGCAAACATCGCAGCCCAGTCATCAACATCCTTTTTGGTGTAGGGTATGATCACGGGAAGTCCGGTTGTTCCCGACGATGAGTGTATTCTTACGATTTCCTCTTCGGGAGCGGTCATAAGTCCGAGGGGATATGCGTCACGAAGATCGGCCTTCTCCGAAAACGGAAGGTTTTCAAAATCTTCTGCCGATGTTACGCCGTCTACTCCTGCCTCGGCAAGCTTCTTGCCGTAAAAGCTGCCCGCCTTAAGCAGGGCCCCTATCTGTTTGTTTACCAGTGCAAGCTGGGTGTCGTTGATTCTCATGGTTTGTCACCTCATATTTTTTCATCTACAAAAGAACTGTCTTTTTTTATCCAGACTTCTCTTATTATTATTTGTTGCCATCAAAAAGCATCACATACTTTTTATCTGATTCTCTCACATAATAAATACCCATGTTTTTTTTCAAATCTACTCCGTGTAATAAGATTTTTTCGTTTCCATTATCATCCAACCAGTATTCCACGTTCGTCACACCACTACCGCCAATATAATCCGGAACAGGTTGAACTTTTTTGATTTCTTCAACAATTTTATTAGAATCATTGTTTTCAGAAATAATTGCATTAATCTCAGACATAGTCATCCTTTGATTATACTTTGAAATCTGGCCAAGCAAAAGCTTTTCTTTATATGAATATCTGCCAACCATTTTATACCCTTCCATAACCAGATTTTCAAATTCCTTTCTTTTTTCCGGAGAGAGATTTTTTATGAGCATCCACTCTTCATCGGTAATTATATTATAAAGTGTCCCTTGCTCTTCCTTTTTCTTTTGCTCATTCTTTTCTTCCTCCTTAATCTTATTCATTTTTTCTTCTTCTGCAACAAAGTCCATTTCAAAATCATTGTCTTCATCTTTTTTTTCACTAATATTTTCATGTGAATTATCCTTTTCTCTGTTTATTAACCTTCCAGAAAACAATATTACGATAATCATAACAATTGAAATAAATGCCAAAAATTTAGATAGTAATTCTTTTTTCACAATGTACCTCCTATGAAATAGTAAAATTATAATCAACAATCGTTTTGCTAAAATTATATATGTCAAAATAATATTTCTGTCCTGCGATCAATTTCTTTGTAATTGAAACGGCGCCTGTATTCACAGCACTTCCGATTGCAGTTCCAGTATTATCATATATATAACAATCAATATCGGCTGAAGCAATTGTACTAGTGCTTATAGTATAATAATACCAACTCCTTTTGAGGTTTGTACATAATCACCCGCTTCTGCTTTATAACATGAAACAATTTTAACAATACTATACTTTTCTGTCAATAAAAAAGCTTTTAACGGCCTGCACTGCGATGTATCCTTACCGATCCTGCAATCACCATTATCAGCAGAATCCCCGGCATCAGAAACACTTCAGCTTCCAGTGCACTAGGTTTAAGTCCGGAGAAAAGCCCCATTCTGTACAGAATCACCATCATTGCCATCCAGAAGCAGCCTATGATACCGGTGGCTGAAAAGAAATAATAAACAAGCTTATAGCCCCAGTGATCGTTCCATATCTTTGCAAGACAGACTCTCAAAAATGAGAACCACATAAAAAAGGCTGCTGCCAGAAAAACCAGGACTCCTATTGTAAAGAATACCGGGTTTACGGTATAAATGGATACGGGCAAAAAGCCCGACCCGCCGCTTCCTACTTCTTTAATGCCTATCAGCTGTATGAAAACCGCAAGTCCTGTAAAACCTGCCATCACAGCCCAGTATAAAAAGCTTTTTAAAAGGATGATATTGTTATTCTTATTCATTATCTGTCAAAGCTCCGTATTC
>DFFN01000048.1 GCA_002369525.1 Lachnoclostridium sp. UBA3775
ATACGAACGGCAGCGGGCTTGACAGGCTTCATGAAATAAAACGCCTAAGCTACCTTGATACGATACATATCAGCCGTCACAGCTATGACGACAGAAGAAATGAAAAATATTTTAAAACCCCTGTACCGACAGGAAGCAGGATCGCGGAAATAGTCGGGACCTGTTATGATCCGAAGCTTTTTACCTACAACTGCCTCCTGCTTAAGGACGGCATCGGTACAAAAGAGGAAATGATCAAAATGCTTGAATTTGCCGCAGAAACCGGAGTTCCGAAGGTAGGATTCATCACTCCGATGCCGGTAAATGATTATGCGAGGGAAAACAGGGTCTTCTACAGGGAACTTTTTGATAAAAAAGACGACAGCATGCTTTATACCGTCGCTTATTCCGATTTTGATTACTGCCACTGCATGGACGGGGTGTATGTAAGCAAAAACGGCACGCTGGTGGAGTTTTACGGCCGCGAGACCGTGTACGGAACCAGGGACTATGTAAGGGGACTTGTATACGGAGCGGATAATGTACTGAGAACGGGCTTCGGCAAGGATGCCGAGGTGATTTTCGGGGGATAGGATGGAAAAACAGGAATTACTGAATTTTATTTCAAAAATCATCACTAACGGAAACGACAGGAATGTTGAGGCGGCTCTACTGGAATTTGCGGACATACTTGAACGCGTGGGAGAGCCGGATGAATTTACGGAGCTTGTAAGAAATCTGGCAAAGGCAAACCAGGAAGCAAGCGTACTCGGAAAGCAGAAGCAGGGCGCCCCCGTCAGTGAGGACGAGATCGGAAAAGCAATCCGTGAGGGACGCGAGCGCATAAAGAGGGCCGAAGCTTTCAGGTGCTGATATGGACAGTTTTTTTAGCGACAAATATACAGCCTTTGACGGTGTTCTGCTTTCCGGCAGTGATATGAGCGAGGATATGGTGGTTCCTTCCGCTGTCGGCGGACAGAGGGTGAAAAGGATCATAAGCGGTTTCAGCCCGAATGCCAGGGTTAAAACAATACGCCTTGAAGAAGGAATAGAGGAAATAGGCGATAAGGTTTTTTCAGATGCTTATGATGTCAGAAAGCTTGAACTGCCGGCAAGTTTAAAAAGCTGCGGAAAAGACTTTCTTTCCTCATATTTATGGAACAATCCGCTTGCCGCGGTTTATCTGAAACGGCGTTTTTTTATGCCGGAATATGATTTTTTATGCAATAACGTCATTACGCTTTCTGACGGACGTAAACTGCTTGATGACAGGTGCATGGCAATGGAGGCTTTTTCGGGGATTATTGAAAATCTTTTTGTGAAAACGCCCGCAAGGATACTGCCTTCAATGAAATGCCTTTATTCTTTAGGAAACGAAAAAAACCGGACGGGAATAAGTTATGGCAGGAACGCCCGGGCGGAAAAGGAATTTAAGCTTTATGCTTTTGAGGGCATGAAGAACAGCAATGCGGCGGAAACCGGCGGCAGGCTGTTCAGGCAGGATATCGTTAGGCTTTTGTTTGACAACAATCCGCAGGTGCAGATCGATGAAGAAAGCATGCGGCTTCACGATGAGCGACTGCAAAGAAATGAAGAAGTATCTCCTTCGACGCTTATGCTTTTATACTATTCCGATTCGGAATCCGTGACGGACGGTGAAAGCGTGACGGTGAATTTCCATCTGCGCTTCGGAAAGGTCTTTTTTCCGTCGCTCGGCAGGGTGGTGTATTCCGGCGAAAACTACTATGTGTACAGGGAATTTTATCTGACTCCCCATAAAAAACATCCGTACGATGAGATTACTTATCGCATGGTGTACCGGGAAAACGGAAGCGTGGCTCCGCCGGATATTGCTGAAAATGTTGCGGCAAAGTATAAACTCATGTCCATGCTTGCATAAAAGGAGTTTTCATGTATCTTGAAGAATTGGGTAAAATAATCGGAAGGATCCTGTCCGATGCTCATGCGAACGAAAAATCCGACAGAATAAGGCAGGGTATACAGCGTTTCAAAATGGACATGATGAAGCATATGCCTTTTTACGGTGACATAATGATGCGCATTCCCTTGTATGAGGACGAGAGCGTGGAGACCGCTCTTACAGACGGACGATGCATACGCTACAATCCGGGTTTCTTTAAGACCATGAACGAGGGGCAGCGGAATTATGTATACATGCATGAGGTGCTGCATATCCTTTTCATGCACTGGAAGAGAAAAGCCGGCAGGGATGCACAGCTCTGGAATATAGCCTGCGATTATGTGGTAAACGGCACTCTGGACCAGATGCGCTGGAGGATGGAGAACAGAAAAATTGCTTTTGAACGTCCGAGAGAGGGCTGTTTCAGCGACAGGAGTTATAATCTGCCTCCTGCAGAGGAATTCTATGCCGTTTTGGCAAAGGAAAATGAGAGCAGGCCTGAAAGCAAGCCTGTTTACAAAGGAAAAAGGATCATAATGCTTCCGAAGGATCTTCTTAAGGTTTTGTCGGAGGCTTCGGGAGAAGACGGAAACGAGTCGAAAGAGGAAGAGATCACCGAAAAAATGGTGAGGGAACTGATAAGGGAGACCGCGAAAAGAAGAGGAACTTCCGGCAGCTTCCCGGTTCCCGAACAGATACTCAGGCTTACACAGACCAGAAGGCTTCCGTGGAACAAGCTTTTATATGAATTTCTCTCGGAGAGGGAAGATGAGGAAAGCTCGTATCTGACTCCCGAAAGAAAATATATCCACATGGACCTGATAATCCCGGGAATCTCAAAGACGGAGAATGAACTCGGTGAAATATGGGCTTTCGTGGACTCCTCGGGTTCGATCGGAGGAAATGAGCTTTTACAGTTCATGACGCAGCTTTACCGTATTTCGAAGGAATTTCGCTGCGTATTCAATATTGCATTCTGGGATACTTCGGTAACGGATGTTTACCGGAATGTGAAAAACAGGGAAAAAATACTCGAATGCAGGCCGAAACACAGCGGAGGAACCGATATCAACTGTGTTTACACTTATCTTCGGGAAAATAAAATAAAGCCCGGTGTGATGATCATACTGACGGACGGTTATTACGGTAGACTTAACGAACCGGCAGGGAAATTGAGAAAGCGTACCATTCTTGTTATCAGCGAGAACGGTGCCGTCATAGACGAGAAAAACGATATCGGAAAGCTTGCAAGGCTTTGAAATCAGATGAAGAAGGAATAAAAAACAATGAATCTCAGGGAATTCGGAGAGTGCATAGAATTTAACATAGAGCACGGAATAAAGCATGCGATACTGGGGCTCGG
>DFFN01000113.1 GCA_002369525.1 Lachnoclostridium sp. UBA3775
CAGGATTTGAAGAGCAAAATGAGCTACCGTGCCGACTTTATCATATCGACCGTCGGCATGATCTTTACGAATATCGCAGGCTTTGTCAGCTTCTGGATACTTTTCAGGAGCTTTCCGTCGATAAACGGATGGAGCTACCATGAAATGCTGTTCCTTTACGGGTTTTCATTGGTGAGCCTGACACCTGTGCAGTGTCTGTTTGACAACAACTGGAGCTTAAGACAGTACGTTTATTCAGGCGATTTCATCAAATACTGTTTCCGCCCCATAAACCTCTTTTTCTATTTTCAGTCGGAGGTTTTCGACATCAAGGGACTGGGACAGCTGGCCTTCGGAATCGGTACGATCTGCTATTCATGGAACAAGATCGGTCTTGCCGTTACTCCGCTTGCGATACTTAAGATGATCGTTTTCCTTATGACCGCATCGCTTATCATGATAGCGCTGCAGAATGCGGGAGCGGCAACCTGCTTCTGGATTCAGAACTCGTTCTATGTACTGGATCTTGCCTTCCGTTTCAAGGATTATGCAAAGTATCCGATAACGATCTTCAGCCCGGTATTCAGGTTCATCTTTACCTTTATCATGCCGATAGCATTTATCGCATACTATCCGAGCCTTGTGGTGCTGCGTCCCGATGCGGTGCCTGTGCTCAGCTGGATTTCTCCACTTATCGGCGTGGCTTTCTTCTATGTCAGCTACCGCATCTGGATGTATGGTGCAACAAGATACAGCGGAACGGGGTCATGAAAATATTTTAGCATATTTAGCGATAAAATCCGCGAATGATAGACAAAGGGACGGAGCTTGATTACCAAGCCACGTCCCTTAGATTTTTTAAATTTTACTTACACAGCTTCAGTCCCTCCGGCAGCTCGTCCCTTGTGATGACAAGCTCGCTGTCGTAGATTTTCTGCATTTCGCTGACTTCGGTATACTTGTCGCCAAGCTCGGTGATTGAGCCGCTCTTTAGAAGATACTCGCCGTTCCATACCGCAAACCAGAGCCAGTATGCATTGTCCCGGATTATATTGTCCGAATCCGGCATTACGCCGCACTCTGAAAGAGTGATAAGCTTTCCGTTAGGTGACCATGTTCCCATTTCGGCAAAGAGATCTGCGGAGGAAGAGTAGTCATGCTCGGGATTGTAAATGTCCGTTGCGATTATATCGCAATATTCGTCGCCCACATACCAGTCTTTGTTTTGCGCATTCCAGACCCAGATCAGGTTGTCAAGACCGTGGTAGTTGGTCATTCTTTCATAAAGAAGCTTCCAAAGCCATTTGTAGTTTTCGGGACCTGATGCGCCCCACCAGAACCAGCCGCCGCTTGCTTCATGAAGCGGTCTCCAGAGGACAGGAATATCCTCATCTTCAAGCTGCTGCATGAGCTTTGAAATATTGTCAATATCGGCTATGATCATAACTGTTTCAATTTTTATTTTGTCTTCGCGGTAGAGCTTTTGGACTTCGGGGAAATCGAGCATCGAAATGTCAAAGTCGGTCATTGCGTTTTCAATCCTGAAATCGGTATCCTTGGCATAGAAAGCAGATTTTCCGCTGGGAGCATACCAGTGCCAGTCAAAGGCAACGATTCCTCCGTCCTTGGCCCACTGCTTTGCAAGTACAACATCCTTGCCCTGAGGCATTCCTTTGCATGAGCTCCAGGAATCAAAGATGAAATCATAGGTGCACAGAGCCGGATATTTACCGAGTCCGTTGTAAAGCGCGTTGGGCTCGTTCATGGTCCCGTGATTGCTGCACTGGCCTGCGATCACGCGCTTACCATAGACAGCCTTTAAATACTGGTAAAGGTTCTGCGCATTAAGGCTGGCATAGGGATTTACAAGGGTATCGGCCTGCCTTGTATAGATATCGTCATTCATCGCATCACCGTTTTCTATTTTGATGGAGTCGAGCGAGAAGTAACTCCAGCCGCTTCCGAGTGAGACGGTGTTTTCGCCTTTTGCGATATATATGCCGTCAACTACGGTTTCGGTCCAGTCGCCTTTTTCGGAATAAATGTTCATTACCGTTTGTCCGTTAATGGTCAGAGGGTTTTCCTTGTGGCTGTCTGCGCAGTGTCTTACGGTGATTTTATAGAACTGGCTTGTCGGAACCGTGATCTTTAATTTGAAATTTGGATTGTTTGAAATGTCAACATATCCTTCGCCTGAAAATCCGGCTTTGGAGGTGGAAAGAACAACTCCGTCCGCCGCTGCGGTTTCTGCTTCATATATTTCTGAATAATCGGCCTTTTCGATTCCTTCTGCTTTGAGCTTTTCAAAAGAGTAATTATCGGCATATACGATCTTGGAAGGATCTGCCTTTACTCTGGGAACGGTCTCTTTGGCAGAGCTTTCAGAAGAAGAACTGTCGGGAGCATCCGCAGATGAAGAGTCTTTTGCGGAAGCGGATTCCGACGCTACTGAAGAAGGACTGCTTTCATTTGACGAACTGCTCCCCGTTTTGCCGCATGAAGCAAGCAAAAGGCTTGCCAAAAGAGTAAAACATAAAAATTTTAAACTTTTTCTCATTTTGTATAACCCCTTGTCATTATAAAAAGTTACAGGCTTACAAATTAATGTGTTATGTGCCTGAGTTGGTTTTTATTTTAGTGACTGTCGAGGATTAAGTCAATAGAAAGTTTTTAAGAAATAGCACAATATTGAAATAAAACTGTTGTCAATTTGTGAAAAATGTGTTATATTGTACTCAGATGTATTATTTTATCTTTTGGGTTTACTTTTCAATTGGATTGATACGGAGGGCAAGATGGAAGCCGATATCAGACAGTCACATTATGCAATCGTAGGAAGAGAATGGCATTTACCGCTTTGCATTCACAGCCTGGGCTGGCATGCGGAGCAGGAGGATGTTTGCCGTCCGGAGGGATTTGGTCTTCCGCAGGCTCTTTATTCCGTGAGCGGAGAGGGCGTCTTTGAAAGCAGAGGAAAAAGGATACCCGTTCCCAAGAAAACCTTCATCTATATTCCGCAGTTCCTGCCTCATTCCTATCATGCGACGAGCGATAAATGGAGCGTTCAGTGGATAGCCTTCGGAGGCGAGTACTTCGAAAAGGTTGTTGAGGGTCTCGGATTTGAGGATGCTGTGGTGATCCATAATCCGTCGGTAAGCCGGACAGAGGACCATTTTATCAAAATCTATGATCTGATGCAGAAAAACACCTATGAAAGCAGGATGTTTGCGGGAGCTGAGCTTTATCAATGCTTCACCGAGCAGGCGGCATACATGCAGAAGAAAAACAAGACCAGTCACGCGGAGGAAAAACTTGAGGAAGTGCTTCTCTATATTGAGAACAATTATAAGGACGAGATGACGCTTTCGAGTCTTGCTGAAATTGCGGGAATTACTCCGGAATATCTGTGCTGGCTGTTTAAAAACAATCTCGGCATGAGACCTTTCTCTTATATAGCAAAGAAAAGGATACAGAAAGCAAAATATTTCCTGAAAACCAAATCCGTAAAGGAAACTGCGGAGCTGGTCGGAATCCCGAATGTCAGTTATTTCTGCAGGATATTCAGGCAGTATGAAAAAATAACGCCGGGACAGTTCAAAGAATAAAATAAAAAGGAAGGGGTTAGCCAGAAATGAAATTATCATGTGACATTTTCAGCCAGTTTGACAAAAAATGGGCGCTGCTTACGGCAGGAAAAAAGGAGAAGTTCAACACCATGACAATAAGCTGGGGCGGGCTTGGGACCTTATGGAACAAACCCGTTGCCACCGTTTATGTAAGAAAATCGCGTTATACGAAGGAATTCATGGATAAGGAAGAATACTTTACCGTGAGCTTTTACCCCGAGAAATACAAGAAGATACTCGGAGTGCTCGGCGCGAAGTCGGGCAGAAGCATGGATAAGATGTTTGCGAGCGGACTGACCCCGGAAGCGGTCGGAGAGAGCATGAGCTTTAAAGAAGCCGAGCTGACACTTGTATGCCGCAAGCTTTTTGTGCAGGAGCTCAGGAAATCAAGGATGCCCAAGGACATTGCCGCATCATTTTATGCCGATGATGACATGCACATCATGTACATCGGCGAAGTTGTTCAGATTTCTCCGCCGATGTAGAGCCTGAATTCTTCACTGCCGTTAAGGTCCGGAAGACTGATGAGCAGGTTGCTGAAGGCTGCCTCGGGAGTGTATTCGCTGATGGTCTTTCCGTCGGCATCTTTAAGCGTGATCGTGGTTCCTGCGGGAACCATGCGTAATTTCTTGAATATGTATTTTTGTCCGGAAGCAGAGGAGGGTTCCTCTGCTTTTGCTGCTCCTCCGGTAACAAGAATGTCCCCGCCGTTTATAAAGAAGCTTCCGCCGTTTTCCGAATCAAATTCTATCGCATTGTTGCTTCCGTTGCCGTTAAGGCATATGCGGAGCACGCCTGCATTTATCGTGACGTTGCCGTCGGAGTCGATTCCGTCGGCCTTTCCGTCGGTATTGATTATTGTGAGGCTGCCTCCGTCAAGGGTAAATTCGCATGGGATTTTTTCGGTTTCTGTTTCCCCTTCAATTGTTTTATGCTTGGCGCTTACGCCGTCGCCTTCGGGGAAGACCGAGACCTCTCCGTCTGAGATTTTGATAACGGGAGCTTCGAGTCCTTCATAGCAGCGAAGTATCGAAAGCCTGCCGCCTGAGATAAGAATTTCCTTTAAGGAATGTATTCCGTCGTCACCGGCGGATATGTTGATCTCGCCACCCGTCATGCTGACATTGCCGGCGGTATTTATGCCGTCATCGCTTACGGTCATGTTTATCCTGCCGGATTCATAATAGAAGTAGCCTTCCGCATCGTTTATAACGATACCCTTTCCCGAGGAGGAGAGGTTTAAGCTTGCATTGCAGATCCTGAGGTTTTCGTTTGCATGCACAGCACCGGACACGGCCGAAACAGTGATTTCGCCGCCGGTGATTACCAGAGCGTCATTGACTGCTATGCCATGTTTATATAATGCGGTTACCTCAAGGCTTCCGCTGCCGTTAATGGTCATATCGTCGTGAGAGAAGATTGCGCCGTCGGTCCCGTCGGCAAGGGTCTCTTCATTGTAGGTCTCGCCGCTTGTAAGACGGTTTACGCTGTCCTTTGCAAGAGTGAGGAAAACCTTGTCTGCATTTTTTACCTTTATGCAGGCGTCGTCGTTGCAGTTTATGTCTGCGCCGTCCAAAAGTATCCAGACCTTTGCACTGCTTTTGGTATCGACAACTATGCTTCCGTCGGTAAGCGAACCGCTGAGAACATAATGTCCGCCGGAATTGATCACCACATCGTTGTCCTTTGTTACAGCACCCGCACCCGATATTTTGACCTTTTCCTTTTTAAGAAGGATTTTTGTCGCAACGGCGGTGTTCCAGCTTCCGTTCATGTCGTTTTTGGTGAAATATACCGAATCGGAATTTTCTTCGGCATCTTCATCGATGACGTTCTTTATGCCGAATGCTTCGCCGTTCATGAAAAGCAGGGTAAGGATCAGAGCCGCAATGGCGGCGATGACGCAGATTATATCAATTTTCTTAGAACTTGACATGTAGTGCCCTTCCTCATCAGCCCATATATTCGCCGTTATAGCTTACAAGAACCGCGCTGCTCACTCCTTCGATATCCGAGAGTGAATTGATGAAATCGGTATCGTCGTTTTTCAGACGTACTTCATAATTGATCTCGATAAGACCCTTCTGTACGCTTTTGCTTTTTACAGACTGCCTGATTGTTGCATTCTTTATTGCTTCAAAGGCCTTGTTTTCCGCTTCCTTATCCGCACACTGAACAACAAGTATATAAGGTGCAACATAGGATTTGCGGTTTACGAAAATGAGAAGGATGATTCCGATCACAAGGCTTCCGAAAACGGCAAGGGGAATAAGGCCCGCCGCAAGCACGATACCGTCCGCGATAGACCAGAAAAGGAAAGCAATGTCAAGGGGTTCCTTGATCGCGGTCCTGAAACGTACGATAGAGAGCGCACCTACCATACCGAGCGAAAGGACTACGTTGCTTGTTACGGCAAGTATTACAAGCGTTGTGATCATGCACAGAGCCACAAGCGTAACGCCGAAGGCGGAGGAATACATCACACCCTGATAGGTCCTCTTGTACACGAAGAAGATGAAGAGCCCGAGGCAGAACGAAAGCACCATGGCGATTGCCATATCGACAAGGGTTACCGCTGTAACATTCTCAAGGAAGTTCGATTTGAAAATGTCGTTGAAAGAGGTTGCTAAATACATTGTTTATGTTCTCCTTTTTTGATTTTCTTAACCATAGATCCTGCACTGGGCATATTTTGAAAAGGCCGAAGCACGCCTGTCCTCCGTGCGTACCGCATCCTTTATTATCGTCGGCAGGAAAGCATCCCATTTGACCTCGAGAATTATCGGGGCGTCGCCTGCCGGAACGGTTATGCAGCCGGGATTCAAAAAATCCGTGCAGTTAAGGCCGGTACGTATATTGTAATCGAAGGTGACCCTCACATTGCCCGGAGCAAAGATGAAGGGTTCGCGGGTGTAATCAACTATTGTTTTGGGACGGAGCAGGCGGTATTTCATCTTGCTGTACAGCTCTCTTATCAGTCCGTATCCGCTTTCCGCCATCCAGTCCGTATCGCCGTCAACTACCGACTGTGCCTCGGCAGCCGTAAGCGGTGCGTCGAGTTTGGTGCCGAGCCCGTTCAGACGGCATTTTTTCTCAAGCTTAATAAATGAAGTATCGTTATTATAGTATCGTATGCGGAATTTTTCGCGCCTGTTCACTCCGTCAAGCTTTTCGCGGAGGGCAGTATCGCCCGGATTGTCAAAATAAAGGCTGCGGATCAGATATTTTCCGTCAAGCGCATGCGGATCGGGTTTTGCCACGGCCCTAAGCCTCTGTCTGATGACGAGAAGATCCTCATAGCTTATCTCGTGCTTGATTTCATGCCGGTAGTTCATAATTTATGTTCCTCGCAAATTAATTATATACACCTTACGGTGTCTGCAGCTTTTCCTATTATATCTTATCATTTTTTGGAAAACAAGAAAATTGTTTTTCGCCGGCAAATTACATTTGATAATACATGAAAAAGCTAAGATAATACATCTTACTTTGCATTTTTTACCCTGAAATAGCGGTCACGGTAAACCTTGGGAGTGCACTTGTTGTACTTTTTGAAGGTCCGTATGAAATAGCTTTCGGAATTAAAACAAAGGTAGTCGGAGATGGCAAGCACCGAAGCATCGGTGTAACGCAGCATATTTGAGGCAGCTTCGAGTTTCTTCCTTATTATATATTCCGAAACAGGGATGCCTACTTCTTTTTTGAAAAGCCGTGAAAGATACGGAGCACTTAAACCCGTAAGCTCCGCAAGCCTGTCGAGGCTTAAGGCTGTGTGCAGATTGTCGTAGATATAATCAAGGCACAGGGTCACGGCCTTGGGGTAGCGGTTGGTCCTTGTAAGCGCGTTCATGCGGTGGACAAAATCGTCGATTATTTCACGGTGCAGGGCGGTGATATCCTCCTTTTTTCTGCAGGCGTCTATTCTTTGTATGTAGATATCGCTGAGATTGTAGGCTGTTTCCATCGGAAGCCCGCCTTCGATGCAGGAACGTGTAAGCAGCGCGACGGTTATTATCAGATGATACTGCAGATTCCGCATGGGGTCTGCACTGAGCTTGCCCATGTCGCTGCCGCCGAAGGGTTTGAAAAGGCGCTTTGTCTCCTCAAGGTTGCCGGTGCGCACGGCATTGAAGAATTCGTTCTCCCGGTTGTAGTCAAGATGGGAAATATTGTATTCGCGGTTCAGAAATTCAACATGCGACAGTTTTTTATTTATGTCCATGATTTACCCCCATAATTACACCCCTTTTCAAAGCATTATAAGATAAATTTTTCAAAAAAACAACAAGAAAATGTCACAAAGAACAAAAAAATGGCATTTTTTGCCCCCAAATGATTTATACTATAGTCAGATTTAAAAAATCAGAAGGTCAATAATGACGAAAGGACGGGTTTACAATTATGAAAATGGAAGAATTGGGTTTCTATCGCGGTGTCAATCTCGGAGGATGGTTTTCACAGTGTGACTATTCAAAGGACAGGCTCGACAACTTCATAAAGGAAGAGGATTTTGCAAAGATCGCTTCCTGGGGGCTTGACCATGTACGCATCCCGGTAGATTATAATATTTTTGAAAACGAAGACGGAAGCTACAAGGAGGACGGCTTTGAAAGAGTAACAAATGCCATCGGCCTTGCTCGTAAGTACGGGCTCAATGTAGTGCTCGATCTTCATAAAACAGCCGGATTTTCCTTCGATTTCGGTGAGCAGGAGACAGGCTTCTTTGAAAACGAAAAATATCAGGAACGTTTCATGAAACTTTGGGAAGAGTTTGCAAAGCGTTACGGAAACGATCCCGAACATATAGCATTTGAGCTTCTTAACGAAGTGACCGAGCAGAAATTCATCGACGCATGGAACCGCATCAGCCTTGAGTGCATAAAGAGGATAAGGGCCATTGCGGCAGACACGCTCATCCTTGTAGGAAGCTACTGGAACAACAGCCCCGAGTCCGTAAAGGATCTCGCCGCTCCTTATGATGATAAGGTTGTTTACAATTTCCATTGTTATTCACCGCTTGAGTATACACATCAGGGCGCACCCTGGGTACCCGAGCTTTTCAACGATAAGAGAATCACCTTCGCAGAAAGCGGAATAGGAGAAGAACTTTTTGAAAATCTTTTCCTTCAGGCTATCGAGAAGGCAGAAAAAGAAGGCTGCGGCGTTTACTGCGGCGAATACGGTGTTATCGACAGGGCAAGACCCGAGGATGCGCTTGACTGGTACAAGACCATCAATGCCGTATTTGAAAAGCATGGCATCGCAAGGGCAGCATGGAGCTACAAGGAAATGGATTTCGGCATCTCCGACGCGAGAATGGACGGTGTCCGTGACGAGCTCCTTAAATATTTATAAGCGACGTGTTCTTCACAATCCTAATCCTTATATACCGCACGGCTTCCTACCGTGCGGTTTTTTCCTTTGCGGCGGCTTTTCCTTCCTCCGCGAGTATTGCGGCGCTGAAGCCGCGCAGAGCATCGAAGGGGGCAAAAATCTTGGCACGGCGGCGTATGTCCATTCTGGGATGCCTTGCCGTAAACGGATCGAAATTGTCATGGACCGGCCTGCCGTGCAGGTAGACCTTAGCATATCTGAAGCCGGCCGGGATTTCGGGATTTTGGTCTGTGTTCATGCTTTATGTCCTCCTATCTGAAGATTTCGTTCCAGGGCCGTGGCGCCGTCGAGCAGATTGGTCCCTTTGAAAATTGAATTTACACCGTATTTCTGTCTGATCTTCACCTGCGCCGCCTGCAGCCTTTTGAGCCTTGCGAGTTTTTCGTAGTCCGTGAAAAAATCGAGCTGGTATACGCCGTCGTCATCCTCCACATTGCCTGCGCTGACGCCGAGCCTTCTGAACAAAAGCCTTGCGTCTGTTCTTGCGTCGAAAGCCGAAAGCAGGGCAGGGGAAACATTCACGGACAGATTTGTGGCGGCAGAAAGGCGCACGGTGCCTCCTGTATGCTTCGGATGCAGACGGCCGTAGAAATCGAGGGTCACGGGACCGTCATAGGAGGGACAGACCTCAAGGCTTTTATAGTCGTAGGAGATCCAGAAACCGAAAATGCGGGAAAGCAGTCCCTTTTCGTACATGTCCGCGCAGAGCCCGTCGATCATTTCGGCAAAAACGACGCGGGCTTCGGAAAACCTGTAGGGACGCGGAAGGACCTGACCGCTTGAAAGGGAGTGGGTGTCGGAACGATAGTTTTTTATGTCCTTCATCGTTACCGGCTCACAGCCCCAGGCATGGTCAATGAGGATTTCCCCGTCTATGCCGAAGGTTTTGTAAAACCATTCCTCGTCCCACAGCGTTCTCTGCGCTACGTCACCCATTGTGAACATCGAAGCATTGTAAAGCCTCTTTGCCTTGCCGGGACCTATCATCCAGAAATCCGTAAGCGGTCTGTGGTCCCAGAGCAGGAATTTGTAGCTGTCCTCGTCAAGCTCGGCGATGCGCACCCCGTCGGAATCGGCGGGACATTTTTTTGCAACAATATCCATCGCAACCTTCGCAAGATAAAGATTGGTTCCGATGCCTGCGGTCGCCGTTATGCCTGTGGTGCGCAGAACATCGCGGATCATCGTCACGGCCATCGACCTCGCATCCTTGTGGAAGTGCAGGTACCGGGTGCAGTCTATGAAGCATTCGTCTATCGAGTAGATGTGGATGTCTTCGGGAGCAACATAATTCAGGTAGATCGAGTAGATCAGGGCGGAGATGCGTTCATATTCCGCCATCCGCGGCACTGCGGTAATGTAGTCGATTTTTATTTTGTGCATCGCCTCGTAGAGCCTTATTGCCTGCTTTGCTTCAAAAAGCCTGGGCCTTGAGGGCACACCGATAGCCTTGAGTGCAGGCGAGACGGCAAGGCATATCGTCTGGTCGCTTCGGCTTTCGTCGGCCACAAGCAGCCTTGCCCGCAAAGGGTCCAGGCCTCTTGCAACGCATTCTACGGAGGCATAGTAGGATTTGAGGTCGATGCATATGTACATTTCTTTCATGGCTTAATCATAGCACACGAACAAATGTTTGTAAAGAGGTAAAATAAAACATTTGTTCGATAAACTTTTTATGTAAATTATTGACATGAAAGTCTGAGTTGATATATACTATTGATAGTTATCGGGAAAAGATAATATTGAGGTTTACGGAGGTATTTTTGATTATGAAAAGACTGGTTACGCGAAGCGATTTCGACGGCCTTGTTTGTGCGATGCTCCTTAAGGAGCTTAATCTCATCGATGAAATAAAATTTGTGCATCCCAAGGATGTGCAGGACGGCAAGGTAGATCTTTCGGAAAATGACATAACAACAAACCTGCCCTTTGACAAAAGGGTCGGACTTGCCTTTGACCACCATGAGAGTGAGCTGATAAGGAACAAGGTCGAGGAATACCAGGGGAAATACATAATTGACGGTGATGCAAAGTCTGCGGCACGTGTGGTTTATGATTACTACGGCGGCGCAAAGACCTTCACCCGTGTTTCCGAGGAAATCATGTGGGCGGTCGACAAAGGCGACAGCGCTGATTTCACAAAGGAAGAGATACTTAATCCCACCGACTGGGTGCTCATGAATTTCCTTATGGATGCCCGCACCGGTCTCGGACGTTTCCATGATTTCAGAATTTCAAATTATGCGCTGATGATGGAGCTGATCACCTACTGCGTGGATCATTCGATAAAGGATGTGCTTGAGCTTCCCGACGTTAAGGAAAGAGTCGATCTGTATTTTGAACAGCAGGAGCTTTTCAAGGAACAGTTAAGGCGCATCACGAAGATAGTGGGCAAGGTTGCGGTCATCGATCTTCGCAACGAGGAAACCATTTATGCGGGCAACCGTTTCATGGTCTATGCAATGTGGCCCGAAACCGAGATCTCGGTTCATGTGGCATGGGGCTTTAAAAAGCAGAATACTGCGGTAATGATAGGAAAATCGATAATCAACAAGGCTTCAAAGGTTAACATCGGCGAACTCTGTCTTTCATACGGCGGCGGCGGACATGCAAATGCAGGAACCTGCCAGCTTGACAACGATGTTGTTGATGCGGAGCTTCCGACGATCTTTGACAAGCTGAACGGGATAAAGGAAATATAAAGTCACATAAGTGGCGGATGAGGTTTAAATGGATTACGGTTACGGCGGAAATTATTATGGCGGCAGCAAGAAGCGCAGCGGAATACTGATATTCCTGCTGCTTGTCGTCATTGCCGTAATCGTTTTTTCATTTGTAAAAAAATCCGGACACCGCGGCGCCGTGGCAGGAATACGCGAACCGATACAAAAAGAAACAAAGGGTTATATCAATTCAAAGGTCGACGGTTACGATATACATATTGAATATAAATATGAATATGATATCGAGGCCCTTGTTGTAAGCACCCATGATTACAGCGGCGGCGGAATCGGGGACAAGCTTTCGCCGAAGGATGTGGCGCTGGCATGGGGCAAGGTCGCAGAATACAACAAAAAAATAGATTTTAACTGGAGCCAGTCGGGAAGATGGGTTAACTGGCATGTTGACAATGTGGATGTGCTTGAACCCGTCGGAGGCATTGACGGTGTCGCCAGGCAGTGCTCAAACAATCATCTGATACCTTCGGACACAAGAACCAAAAAGGCCGTGAAAAAAATCAAAAAAGGGGATCATATCAGGATAAAGGGATATCTCGTATACATCGACGGAAGCAAATCGGACGGCAGCACATTTTACTGGAATTCAAGCACCTCAAGGGATGACGACGGTGACGGAGCCTGCGAGGTGATTTATGTAACAAGCGTTGAATGGTTAAAATAGCAGATAAAAGAAAAGGAAGGATCCATGATCAAAAACAGCAGACTTAAAAAATTAACAGCCATGATAGCAGCAGTTGTCATGGCTTTTTCAATGATGGGCTGCGGTGACAAGGGCAGTTCTTCATCGGAAAGCTCAACCGCACTCGAGAGTTCGTCCGCACCCGAAAGTTCATCATCTGTAGAAAGTTCAGCGGAAAGCACGCCGGCGAGACCGACACCCAAGCAGGCAGAAATGCAGCCCGATAAATACAAAGGTATGACTGCCGAGCAGATAACCGCTTCGCTTTCTCTCGAACAGAAAGCTGCCCAGATGGTTATGGCCTGCGTTTATAAAATCAACACAAAGCAGATGCAGGAAAACTGCTATGGCTGTATTCTTTCGCTTACCGATCCGCTTGAAAGCGCGGAATGGCGGAAGCTTATCGACAGTTACCAGGAGGCAGCACTTAAATCCGATGCCGCAATACCCTATATCTACGGACAGGATCAGGTTCACGGAGTTTACGGCTGTCTTAATGCCGTGATCTTTCCTCACAGCATCGGACTCGGCGCGGCAAACGATCCGGAGCTCATGTATGAAATGGGCAAAGCCACAGCTGATGAATCAAAGCTTTGCCACATGATCTGGACCTATTCGCCGGTTGTTGCACAGACAGCGGATCCGAGATGGGGCAGAACCTATGAATGCTACGGCTCTGACCTTGAAATCATTAAAACGCTTGGTGAAAGCTATACAAAGGGTCTCATCGACGGCGGACTTATCGCATGCGCAAAGCATTTCTTCGCTGATGGAAATGTGGAATACGGTACGGGAGAGAATTCGGATGTGGAAAGACTGATCGACCGTGGTGACGCAAAGCTTTCGGAGGATGAGATAAAGGAGCTCCTTTCGGTATATCAGGGCCAGATCGATGCCGGAGTACAGAGCATCATGATCAGCCACTCGGCACTTAACGGCGTAAAGATGCATGAGAATGCAAAGTATATACAGTACCTTAAAAACGAGATGGGATTTAAGGGCTTTGTGGCAGGAGACTGGAATTCCGTAACCAATACTTCGGCTCCGACCTATGAAGAACAGATAGTGAATGCCGTGAATGCGGGACTGGATATGCTGATGGAAGTTGATGCCTATGAAAAAGTAAGGCAGACAATAATAAATGCCGTAAATGACGGAAGGATAAGCGAGGAAAGAGTAAACGACGCGGTTACAAGGATAATCCGTGTGAAAATGGACGCAGGTGTTTTTGACGATCCTCTCTTCAAAAACCTGAAGACCGGGCAGAGCGAGACAGGCTCCGAAGAATACAGAAAGCTTGCCGAAAAGCTTGTGGAAAAAAGCCTTGTCTGCATTAAAAACGAAAACAACATA
>DFFN01000095.1:0-411 GCA_002369525.1 Lachnoclostridium sp. UBA3775
TAGCAAAAATGGCTGTATACAGTTCTCTGGGAATTCCGAGCATCTCATATACAAAACCGCTGTAAAAATCGACGTTCGGGCTAACTCCCTTGTAGATATGTCTCTTCTCTGCGATAAGAACCGGTGCCAGCTCTTCTATCATCGAATAGAGCGCCATATCAGCATCTCTCTTTTTTTCTTCTGCGAGCCTTTTAACAAAGCCCCTGAAAATTCTTTCTCTGGGATCGGAAAGAGAATATACGGCATGACCCATTCCGTAGATCAGTCCCTTTCCGTCGAATACCTTTCCGTCAAGCATGGCGGAAAGATAAGCTCTCATTTCCTCCTTATCGGCAAGATCGCGGACATTTTCCCTGATGTTCTGTATCATCTCCATTACCTTGATGTTTGCTCCGCCGTGTTTGGGTCCCT
>DFFN01000095.1:545-5201 GCA_002369525.1 Lachnoclostridium sp. UBA3775
GAGTTGTTACCGCCGCCGTGCTCCATGTGAAGTATAAGCGCGGTATCAAGAACCTTTGCTTCGGTCTTGGTATATTTCTTATCGGGTCTGAGCATCATCAGCAGGTTTTCTGCTGTCGAAAGCTCAGGATCCGGTCTGTGTATGTACATGCTCTCGCCGTTTTCGTAATGATTGAATGCATGATATCCGTAAACCGCAAGTAAGGGAAAAAGGCTTATCAGCTGTATGCACTGCCTCAGGCTGTTGCTTAAGGAATTGTCCCTTATTGATTCGTCATAGGAAGCGAGGGTAAGTATGCTCCTTGTCATCGAGTTCATGATGTCCTCGCTCGGTGCCTTCATTATCACGTCACGGGTGAAGTTTGTGGGAAGTGTCCTGCTGTAACCGATTATCTCTTTAAATTCCTTAAGGGTTTCGCCCTCGGGCATCTCGCCCATGAGCAGAAGGTATGCCACTTTTTCAAAGCCGAGCTCATCTCCCAGTTCTTCGATTATCGTACGTATGTTGTAACCTCTGTACCACAGCTCGCCGTCGCACGGAGTCTTTACTCCGTTAACATTTTCAAAGGATTTGATCTTTGAAATGTGGGTAAGGCCTGTGACAACACCGTTTCCGTTAAGGTCACGCAATCCTCTGTTGACGTTATATTTAAGGTACAGCTCCTTGGGTACCTCATCATTAACGCGGCAAAGCTTTTCCTTGTCTTTTGCATAACCGACAAGGTTCATATTCAGTTCGTTCATTTTCATTTCCTCCGGCAAAATAATTCTGTTCTGTCGTATTTCTCAAAAAACACTTTCTCACATAGGATTATACCAAAAAAAGCTCTGAAGCGCAACAGCCTCAAAGCTTTTTCGATAATAATTCACATAATGTAAATAATTCAATATATTACGTCAAATTCAGCCTGTTAATGAGCATTAATTCACCCGGTCTGCATCTGAATTTAAGTCTGCTCACCTCTCCTACATATTCTCCGTCGGTATGAAGTATCACCGGTTTGTTCAACACCATATTGAGGCTCGCGGTCTCGAATACATCAAAGCCTTCAATATTTTCATGCTTCGCGGCAAGAAGCCTCGGGAGATATAAAAAGGTCTTCCACTTTGCGATATCGTGGGCGCAGCATACCGAAAGATATCCGTCAAAGGGACTGGCCGAAGGTGTCATCGGCACCCCGCCGCCCTCCGCCTTCATGTTCATTACCGCGGCGAAGATCACTCCGTTATAAAGCCTTGCCTCAAGATCGCTTTCTCCTCCCGCCCTGAAGGTATCCATCGAAAAAAGCGAAAAAACGGTCTGCATTCCGTAGGCAAATTTTCCGAGCTTCATGGCATTCAAAACTTTTTTATACCTTGATTCATCCACCGTCTTGCAGACGATGGCATCAAGCCCGAAGCCCGAGCTTATCGCAAAAAGCCTGCTTCCGCATTCCCCGGTTTCAACCTCGCCGAGATCGACGCGGGTATACTCTTTGTTCCCTGAAGTTTCAAGAATTCCTTCCATTATGTCCTTCGGCTTTCCTTTGATGCCAAGTCCCCTGCAGAAATCATTTCCCGAGCCTACGGGCACGATCCCAACCTTAACCTTCGGAAAATTCGTAATGCCGTTAATGACCTCATTAAAGGTTCCGTCGCCGCCGAGGACGATAATGTTTATGTCTTCATCCGGCATCGCTGAAATCTTTTTCGCCAGCTCTTTCGCATGCCCTTTATATTCGGTTTTCACAGCCTTGTATTTTATGTTTTTTTCGTCAAGAAGCTCTTTGACTTCTTTAAAAACCTTAATGCCTTTACCGCCGGCCGATGCCGCACTTACGATAACATAGTACATCTCGCCACTTCCTTATTTTTTCCTTTTTTCATTCCATTCGACAAACTGTTTGGGCGAAAGCGGTTTTGCGTAGTAATAGCCCTGGAAGCTCTTAACATTGAATTTCTGGAGTATATCACGCATTCCCGTGGTTTCTATTCCCTCAACGCACACCTTTGCTCCGAACATGGATGCAAGGCTCGAAAAATGTTCGATAAGCCTTCTTTCCGTCTCATCGTCTTCTATTCTACTGACAAAGCTCCTGTCAATCTTTATCAGGTCAAACGGCAGTTCCTTTACTATGCCTATCGATGAGAAGCCTGTACCGAAATCGTCGAGAGCTATCATGATTCCCCTTGCTTTCAGATTCGTAAGGACATTCTTTAAAAGCTCCATGTCCAGAAGCCTGCATCTCTCCGTTACCTCGAGACAGAGGTGTTCAGGCGGATAACCGATCTCATTCAGTAATTTAAGGACCATGTCAACGAAATCCGGTTTTTCAAGCTGGGTATAGGAAAGGTTAACATTGATAACAAAATCAGGATTGCTTTTCAGTACCCTTTTTGCCTCAAACAACGCTTCTCTCAGTATCCACTCGCCAAGCTCCGGAAACAGAGGATCCGATTCCAAAAGAGGTATGAACTGGTCGGGTGGCACAATTCCGTATTCATCATTTTTCCATCTGAGCAAAGCCTCGGCTCCGATAAGCTCTTCCGTCTCGGCATCTACAACCGGCTGATACAGAAGGTAAAAACCGCGGTAGCCGTGCATGATGGACGCACGTATTGCATGAAGCTTTTCAAGCCTCTGGCGGTTGTCTTCATTCAGGTCGTTGAAGAATTCAACCATATCTCCGCGTTTATGCACCTTTGATTCACCGTAGGCAAAGTTAAGACATGCATAAACGGTCTGGGAATCGATGTCAAAACGATCGACGCGCAGAGCACCGCAGTTGACCTCGAGCATGATCTTCTTTTCGTCCACCATAAAATCTTCACGGAAATATGCGCGGAGCTCCTCGTATTTCTTCTGTATTTCCGCCATCGAAAGGGTATTGCTTACAACCGTGAATTTTGTACCGTCTATCCTGTAGACATGACCGGTATTGCCCGTATGTTCAAAAAACTTCCTTGCAAAAAGCTGAAGCACCCGGTTACCGAAATGATAGCCGTAAACCTCATTGATCTCGGAAAACTTTGTAAGTCCGATAAGTATTATGTTTATAGGAGCATTTCTGTTTATCGCAATTTCGAGGTCCTCGAAAAAGCCGTACTGGTTCCTTAGTCCTGTCAGGGAATCTATCTGGCTCTGTACGCCGTGATTCCTTATTGTTCCTGCAAAATAATCGGGGTCGCCGTTAAGGTCCCTTATCACCACGCCGCGGCAGGTACATACATTGTATTCACCGTTCACGCGTCTTGCACGGTACTGCATATCATGACCCGAGCTTAAGCCGGAAAATATTTCCTCTATTCCCTCATGATAAGCCTTCCTGTCTTCCGGGTGAATGCGGTCTTCCCATATATCCCCCGCTCCGTACATGAATTCGGAAGGCAGTCCGAAGGCATCAACCGCATTTTTAGACCAGCGTGAAAAATCATATTTCATATCGCAAAGGTAAACATATGTTCCTTCCGCAACCACTTCAAAGGATTTATAGAGAGAATTAAGCAGCTTCCTTCGGTCCTCCGGTATGGTTCTGAAGTTTACATTTTCCTTGCTCGTCTGCGTTTCCTTAAGAAGGGCAAATTCCTTAAGTCTTTGCTTGTCCTCCTGCATGGCCTTATCGGCGCGTTCAAACACGTCATCAAGGCTCACGTCGATATAGGGCACATATTCGGCAAAACCGGTGGCAAAAACCACACCCTCGCCGATATTTATATTATCCTCGACATTTTTCCTTACAGATTCAAGCAGCTTCTCCCTGTCATTGTAATCCTGGTTTTTAAGTATGGCAATGAACTCGTCGCCGTCAAGCCTGAACACGGGGCTGTGATCGAATATGCGGCAGATCAGCTTACAGGTATTGCAGATATATTCATCTCCCGCCTTATGTCCCTGGGTCTCGTTAATGACCTTCATATTGTTGATGTCGCATAGCACGATACCGAACTGAGACACGCTCTGATCCTCTATGGACTTCTGAAGTGCCTTTGCCATTTCCTTATATGCAACCTTGTTCCTTATTCCTGTAAGAGGATCTTTTCTGGCGATCTCGTTTGCCATGGTAAGAGCCTGGATCTGCTCGTTTTCCCTTTTAACCTCCTCATCCCTGTTTTCGACGCAAATGATGAAGTGTGTGCAGTCGGATGAGAGGATCACTGTCATTCGGGTATAGGAAGGCTTGCCGCCGTCAATCTCCATACGGTAGTTTTCTACAAGCTGCCTGTTCTTTTCAAGCTGGGTGATCAGGTTGTCGCGGTCAAGAAAGATCCTGAATCTTTCCCTGTCCTCATAGTAAATCAGCCTGTCAATATTTCTCTCGGAATCGGCAAAGAAATCCTCTCCCTGTTCCTTGATCTCAAGTTCACCGTAGAGCTTGTGTGTCGCAAATTCGATATAGTTGGAGCTGACACAGTCAACATAATAAATAAGATCAAAATGCGATGCAAGGCTTTCGGCGATCTGCGTATAGGTAATGCTGTTTTTCTGCTGTTCTTTCAGTGCTTTCCTTGCAAGTATTTCGGAGTCGATATTCTCGATAAAAACAATTATATGCTTCTTATCTCTGGCCGTCATTTCCGAATGCCTGATATACCTGACCTTATCCTCGACAACAAGCCTGTATTCGATTGAAAACATATGGTTCTTTTTAAGATTATCGAGCATTGCATCCATGTAATG
>DFFN01000197.1 GCA_002369525.1 Lachnoclostridium sp. UBA3775
CTGAAGGTATTTGACGTAAAGAAGTACATGAGCGGCATACTTTTGTATCTGCCGGATATAAAGGATCCTTCGGTTGTCGGACAGGGAGATGAAAGAGTGAAACTGTTCAACACTCTTGATGAGTCCAACAAACGTGCTGAAGCCATGGGCATTTCCACGGTCGGCGATCTTAATGAATATGTAAGCACCAATAATGCTTCCGACCTGATCTTGCTTGCTGAGGCGCTGCAGGAGAAGAAGCTTTCGGAGATCGCTTCGATGATCAAGGCCAGAAGCGGCATGAAATTTGTTATGATCGCAGGTCCGTCTTCATCGGGCAAAACCACTTTTTCGCACCGTCTTTCGATCCATTTGAGGCTTGAAGGCTTTAAGCCCCATCCGATAGGTCTTGACAATTACTATAAGGACAGACAGTTCTGTCCCAAAAATGAAGACGGAAGCTATGATTTTGAGTGCCTTGAGGCTCTTGACATAGAGCTTTTCAACTCCGACATGACAAAGCTGCTTAACGGAGAAGAAGTCGAAATGCCGACCTTCAACTTTAAGACGGGCAAGAGGGAATATAAGGGCGATAAACTGAAGCTCGGCAATGAGGACATTCTTGTAATAGAAGGAATACACGGTATCAATCCGAACTTAAGCTACAGCCTGCCCGAAGAAAGCAAGTTTAAGATATACATAAGCGCACTTACCCAGTTAAATGTCGACGAGCATAACAGAATTCCCACAACCGACGGAAGACTGTTAAGAAGAATAGTGAGGGATGCAAGAACAAGAGGAACTGCTGCGAAGGATACGATCTCAATGTGGCCTTCCGTAAGAAGAGGAGAGGAAAACTATATCTTCCCTTATCAGGAATCTGCGGATGTTATGTTCAATTCGGCGCTTTTGTATGAACTTGCCGTGATCAAGCCGTTTGCGGAGCCGTTGCTGTTCGGAATCGGACCTGAGTGCAAGGAATATGAAACGGCGAAGAGCCTGCTTAAATTCCTCAGCTATTTCCTGACGATAAGCCCCGAGGATATTCCGAGACATTCGATAATGAGGGAATTCATCGGCGGTTCCATTTTCAACGTTTAAAAAAATTCAAAATATATGAGCAGCACGGGTGATCGCGCCGCAAGGTGAGGAAAGTCCGGGCTTCACAGGGCAGAGTGCCGGATAACGTCCGGTGGAGGCGACTCCAAGGAAAGTGCAACAGAAAAGAAACCGCCCGCTTTGCGGGTAAGGGTGGAATGGCGGTGTAAGAGACCACCGCTTCTCTGGTAACAGGGAAGGCTGTGTAAACCCCACTCGAAGCAAGACCAAGCGTAAGGACATATGGCGGCCCGTCATCAGTGCCTTCAGGTAGGTTGCGTTCTATGGGTGTAAGCCCATGGAGGAGCTGCATGGCAACATGCAGTCAAGATAGATGATCATCCAAGACATAACCCGGCTTATAGTGTTGCTCACATTTTTATACCCCCAAGATGTGGGGGTATTTTTTGTTAACAAAATGGTAACAAGTAAAAAAGAGCCATTTTTCATCCGTTCCCAAAAAAATGTGGTAAAACCGAGGCTAAAATGGGTGAAAAAGAGCGAAAAAAGGGTAAAAAACGGCAAAAGTGGTAAGCTACAAGTGTAGAAAAAATGCCGGAAGTCAAAAAATTGTTAAGAAGGCCAATGAAAAATAAACAAAACTGTAACAAATTTGTAACAATTTACATGTGCATAATGCTGCAAAAACATATTAAATATCTCAGGTTATACTGGTAATAATGCACAAAGGTCACATTAAGCAAACAAAAGTTCGATGTCATAATTAACGAAAATGCCCTAAAGATATTGACTTATTTTTCAAAATTGTTAAAATTTCACTAAAACTTGTGCGAAACATGCGAAGACGAAATTTTTAAGGAGACGAGAAGTTAATAATGATTATCGAGTACACACGAAAAAAATCATATATCAGATCGGTAGCTGCGATCCTTGCAATAATCATCACGATCACAGCCAACGTTAATCAGGATATGATAAGAAAGCTTTTCCCGGTAACCGCTACAGCAGAGATTAACGATTCTTCCTATACTTTAGTGTTACCGCTTGAAGAAACAAAGGATGAAGAAAAGCTTAAGGATAATTACCTCAGTAACAACGATCTGATGGAATCGGAAGAGAGCGAGCTTCTCTTTTCGGTAGTATCACTTGAAGAAGACCTTGACGCTTCTGCAGAAAACTTCAATTTTTATAATGAAGAAACAGCCGTAAACGATTCGATGGAAATCACAAAGCTTGATATTCCCCAGGTTTACACAGCAGTTTCAAAAACAGCAAAGTATACAAAGAACACAAAGATGGGAATCAAGCTTACAGAAGCAGATCTCGATCTTTTCGAAAGAATAGTATACTGTGAGGCCGGTGCCGAGGATATGGTCGGCATGATCCTTATTGCAAACGTAATAATCAACAGAGTTAATTCAAATAAGTATCCGAATAATGTAACAGACGTTATTCTTCAGAAGGGTCAGTTCTCGCCTGTAGGAAGCGGCTGGGTTTACAGATGTACTCCTTCGGTTCAGGCTAAGGAAGCAGTGCAGAGAGCTCTTAACGGTGAAGATTATTCACAGGGTGCAATCGGATTCTTCAACAGAAGACTTGCAAAGAAGTCAACCGCCACATGGTTTGACAGGGCACTCAGATTCATACTTAAACATGGTGAAGTTGAGTATTTCGGCTTCAAATAAGTTCCCGGAAATAACTTTTCGGCCCCTTTTATCAAAATGATGATAAAAGGGGTTTTTTCTTGCGAATAAGAAGAAGATGTGTTATAATATTTCTAACTATTGGCATTTTCAAACCGATGCTTTTGTAATGAAAGGGAAAGAAGATGGATATTTTTTATCACAGCACAAGAAATAAGAATGAGAGAGTAACTGCCTCGCAGGCAATTCTTAAGGGATTGGCCGATGACGGAGGTCTGTTCGTGCCCGAGACCATGCCCGTGCTTGACCGCAGTATAGAAGAGCTTTGCGGTCTTTCGTACAGGGAGGTCGCTTTTAATGTTATGAAGCTTTTTCTGACGGACTATACGGAAGAAGAGCTAAAGGACTGCATAAACAAAGCATATGATTCAAAATTTGACACGGACGAGATCGCCCCGATTACATATGCGGACGGAGCCTACTACTTAGAGCTTTTCCATGGTGCAACCATCGCTTTCAAGGATATGGCCCTGTCCATACTTCCTCATCTGATGACAAAGGCAGCAAAAAAGAACGAGCTTAAAGAAGAAATCGTTATCCTTACTGCTACCTCGGGCGATACCGGAAAGGCGGCACTTGCCGGCTTTGCGGATGTCCCCGGCACAAAGATCATTGTCTTTTATCCCAAGGACGGCGTCAGTCCCGTTCAGGAAAAGCAGATGGTAACCCAGAAGGGCGCAAACACTCATGTTATCGGAATAAAAGCAAACTTTGACATGGCGCAGAGCGGTGTCAAGGCAATGTTTAACAATAAAGAGCTTGCAAAGAGGATGAAGGAGGCCGGCTTTGTTTTCAGCTCTGCAAATTCGATCAATATAGGCCGTCTGATCCCTCAGGTATGCTATTATGTATATTCCTATGTGAAGCTGCTTAACGACGGAAGGATAGCAAAGGGAGATAAGATCAATGTTGTGGTGCCCACAGGCAATTTCGGAAATATACTTGCCGCCTACTACGCAAAGCTTATCGGCACTCCGATTGACAGGCTTATATGCGCAAGCAACATTAATAAAGTACTGTTTGATTTCTTTAATACCGGAACCTATGACAAGAACCGTGAATTTGTGATCACAAGCTCTCCTTCGATGGATATCCTTATCTCCAGCAATCTTGAGAGGCTTATCTACCGTATCTGCGGCGAGGACTGCGAAAAGACTTCGGAATTGATGAAGGCATTGTCTGAAAACGGAAGCTACGATATCGACGACACAATGAAACAGGGCCTTTCTTCCTTCTTCAGCGGTTTTGCGGATGAAGAGGAGACCGCAAAGACGATTAAGGACCTTTACAACAGAACAGGCTATGTGATAGATACCCATACAGCCGTTGCCGCAAAGGTTTACAATGAATATGTTAAAAAGACCGGCGATAAGACAGTGAGCATTATCGCATCAACCGCAAGTCCCTATAAATTTGCGAGAAGCGTGCTTACGGCCATAAGAGCGGACTATAACGAGCTTAACGATATTGAGCTTATAGACGAGCTTGAAAAGATCAGCAATACAAAGGTTCCGAAGGCAATAGATGATATCAGGAATGCGGCTGTGCTCCACAATACAGTCTGTCAGGCGGAAAAAATGCAGGAAGAGGTTGAAAAGTACCTCGGACTGTAATCAGGGTATTTGAAGAGAGAATAGTAAATGACATATATAATAACATTTTTTATATCCATGGTACCGCTGATCGAGCTCAGAGGCGCCATCCCCTATGCACTTGCTAAAGGAATGCCGGCGCTTCATGCCTATCCTTTATGCATAATAGCAAATATGCTGCCGGTGCCTGTGATCTTCTTTTTTGCAAGAAAGGTGCTCGAGTGGGGCAAGGATAAGAAGTATACGAAGAAATTTTTTACCTTCTGCCTTGAAAAAGGACATAAGGGTGGAGAAAAGCTCAAGGAAAAGGCCGGAAAGGGACTGTTCTGGGCTTTGCTTCTGTTTGTCGGAATTCCGGTTCCCGGAACAGGAGCATGGACAGGAACGCTTGCGGCAAGCATACTTGATATGGACTTTAAATCAAGTGTTGTTGCCGTAATGCTCGGAGTGATACTTGCAGGAATCATAATGGGACTCGGAACCGTGATCGTACTGAACGGTTTCAGCTTTTTGGGATAAAGGAGACGGTATGTCAATTCAAGGTTACATAGGCGCCAACTGGCCGCTGATCGTTATCATAATAGGCTTCTGGCTGCTGTTGCTGGGAAATATATTCCTGAGCAAGGAAAAGGTGTCCGGTTTCAGGAATATTATCTACATGATCGTGTTCTTTTCGATTGTGGATTATATTGAGGACTGGCTGGCTTCCCGTGATACCTATACTATATGGCGAAGCATACTTACCGCAACAAAGTATTCGGTACCCCAGCTTGTGCTTGCCCAGACGACAACAATACTGTTTGACAGAGTTAAAAAGTACATATATATCCCCGCCGTCATAACGATAGCAATCAATTTTTCTTCAATTTTCAATCACATTGTTTTCGTTATCCATAAGAATGATAATTCCTTCGGAAGAGGAAGGCTCGGATACCTTCCGTTTGTATGCGCCGCCATCTATCTTGCGTTTACGCTGTACATGATACTCTTCAACGAGGAAGGCAAAAGACGGCAGGACCGCTATGTCATTTATTATATCATACTGACTGCCGTTGTCATCATATTATGGCCGATGATAACGGACAACAGCAATACCGAGGAATATTTCTGCATCACCGTTGCCATTGACGAGTTCATATATTACTGCTTCACGCTGCATCAGGTAACGAAGAGAGATCCGCTTACAGGACTTTTAAACCGTCATTCCTACTATTCCATGATCGAAAACGATGCGGATCATATTGATGCGGTTCTGGCTGTGGATATGAACGGGCTCAAGTATGTAAACGATAATTTCGGCCATGAAGCAGGCGATCTTGCCCTGAAGACCATCTCCGATGTGATGAAGAAGGCAGTGGACGAACGTCACTACATATTCAGGGTAGGCGGCGATGAGTTTGAGATATTCTGCATGAAATGTGATGAAGATCAGGTCAGAACTCTTGAACAGAAAATACAGGAAGGCCTTTCAAAGACCGAATACAGCTGCTCAACCGGTTACGAAATGGTGGTAGACAGCAGTAGAATAGAAGATTACATCAAACGCGCTGATGAAAAGATGTATATCAGCAAGGAACAGTACTATGCAGAACATGAAGAACAGGCTAGACAGCCTTATGCAAACCGAAAT
>DFFN01000140.1:0-5822 GCA_002369525.1 Lachnoclostridium sp. UBA3775
TCTTGCCGTAGAAGCCGATGTTCCCTTCAAACAGAACCGCACCGAACCCCATCTCCGCAGCCTTTTCTATGGAATAGTCCAGCAAAGCCTTCCCATATCCCTTTCTCTTTTGCTCCGGAATGATGCCAATAGGTCCCATTGTCAGGACATCAATTGTCCTTCCGTCATCAGCCTCGATGATCGTCTTCATGAACATATTCTGCCCTATAATTCTGCCGTTCTGCTCCATCACGAAGTCAAGCTCCGGTATGAATGCCGGATCATCCCTGAGAACGTGAATCACATAATGCTCAGAGCATCCCGGCTTATAAACGTTCCAGAACGACTCTCTGACAAGGTTTTCTACTGCTCTGTAATCTTTCTTTTCTTCTAAACGAATGCTAAAGTCATTTTTATTCATTGTTTTTTACCTCCTGAAAACTTGTGACCAAAAGCTGCTTTGCAGCGGGAGGCTTGTCCGATTGTCAGCAAACCTCCCGGTCAGCCCACAATCTCCGGTGTGTTGTACTTTTTCAAACAGCACTCTCCTTATATTTTTTTATTATCAAGCCCGAAGGCTTAAATTTACTGTTCACAACCGCTGAGCTTGCAGCAGTTTTACTGCCTGCTCAACTGTAATTACCTTTGCATAGCGCTTATTCCACATGATTCTCCCGTGCAATGGCAATTAACTTCTTTATATTTTCTTTTACCCTTTCAAACATATAAAGTTCTTCGTTAAAACAACCCTTTTGTGTATCTACAACCAGCAGTATCATACAGTTCTCCTCTTGCAACGTATTATTCAGATTTAGCTTTTCAAGTTACCCTACTATTGCTTCATCCTGATGAGCAGGAAGTGACCGAGCTATGCCAAAACCATAATCATCAAGATTACTATTTTATCTGCCAATCTAATCCTTCCGCCAAAACAGACATCCAAAGGCTCTGTTATCGGATTAACATTATACTGCAAAACCTGTTTTTCCGCAACCGGAAATCTCCCCGAAACGCCTGTATTTACAGGCAATACGAGCTGATCTCCTCTGTCCTGACTGATCCCACAGGCTTTCCCGCGGGACCATGATTGCCGGGCGTGTCATTTCATTTCAGCGCAATCTTATCATTTGTTTTCTGCTTTTTTGAGCCTGCAAGAAGCTTCGGTTCATCCCTCGTTATGATTTTGTTGTCCTCCAATGCCTTTTCCGCTTTTTCTATTTTTTCAAGGGCTTTTTCAAGATTCTCCTTGTTTTCAAGCGCGTATTGATAACGTTTCCACCCTGCCGATTTGGTTTTCTGCTTCAGTACATCTTTGTTTTTTGCGGCTCTTTCATCAAGATATTTATTCGTGGCGTCAAGCGCTTCTTTTACCTTCTGCTTATATTTCCTGCCGAATTCTGAGAGTTCATAATCCTTCATATGGCAAGGAGTATCCTTTTCATAATCCTTAACCGGATTAAATAAAGAAGCTTCGCCTTTCCCCGCCAGTATAAGTGCCTTGTTAGTCTTCTCGATCATATCGTCGAACTGGGTTGAACCGAAATGATACCACCCGTTCATGTCATTCATTTTCTTTTTGACATCGACCATTTTCCCGGTAGCAGTCAAAAGATTTTCCGACATTTCTTCCAGCCTTTTGAAATTGCTGCTTCTTACATTGCTTACTATTTTTTTCTTGTTATTCAATTGAATGTTTAACGACGCAAACATATTGCCGTAATTTATCGTTTTCCCTTGTTTTTTTTCGACTTTGAGGCTGCAAAGGTCTTTCTCAAAGGAATATTTGTCAAGATCTTTCTCCTCTACTATCCTGGGAATGCCTTCGATAAGTTTCCCTTCGGGCATTTTCTCCCCCTCATAACGTTTTACCGAATCTTTTATGACTTTCTTCATGGTCTTCAGTCTTTCGACCGCAGCATCGACCTCCTGTACCGTCAGGTCAAAGCCGTAAAGACTGTTACGGAAGGTATTTTCGTCAAGAGCGAGGATCTTTTTTGCGGCTGAAGCGGTGATTATTTTCATATCTTCAGGCCCGACGCTTCTGAAATTTAAACCGTCAGCCGTATAATTAGCGCCGAAACAGGTATCGTTATCTATACCCATAATACCGCATATTTTCCCGTTCTCATCAAATCTGTAGGTAACATTCAGCGTGTGTCTGTCGGGGTTTCCGACAAGAAAATCAAGAACCTGCAGGTCCGCAATATCTCTTTTCAGTGATGCCGATTTTTCAACATCCCCCTCCTCGATTTTCAGATAATTTGAATTCGAATCGATGTGCATAAGGTCTTCGCCCTTTGCCGCATCCATTGCCGTTCCGTTAATCGAACCGCTTTTCCCGGGAACCTTCAGCTTAACGTTTTCAGAATAGGCAAGAAGATCCCTTCTTCCGATCATATCGGAAACCATCGACTGCGCAGCATTTCTTTTATTCTGCTTGCATTCCGGATTTATCCCCTCGACTGCTTTAAACTCGTGAGCAAGTTCTATTTTAAATCTTTCTGCAAGATACTCCTGGAAAATCTTTTTTTGTATTACGTTCGACATCTCACTAAATCCGAGAAGTGCGGCAGGACTGTTTGAATTCTTTGAAGCAATGCCGATATAATAGGTCACGTTCTCGTCTGTTGAATAAATGGCATTTGACAGATGTCTGTCATCGAAATTTCTCTCTTTGGTGATTATGCCTGCCGTCATTGTTACGTAAGAGTTATTTAGAAACCCGGCAAGTGCTCCGTATTTATCGATCATTCTTTTTTTTAGGTCATTAATATCGTCGGCATATGACTGGCCTTGCTCGGACTTAGTAAAGAAAACCTTCTTGTCTTCTGTCTGAACAACATAGCGGGTATTCTGTCCCGCACCGGCAGTCGTGATATCTCCTTTGGCGATTATGGGTTTAGATCTGGAGTTTTCAAGAATATCGTTAAATGTTAAAGGGGCGGTAAGCTTCCCTTCATTTATCTTCTTCTCATAGGAAAGAAGGGCCTTGTAGTCCTTGCTTAAAGCTTTAAGGGTTTTCTGAATGGCCGAATAATGGTAGTCAGGTACATTTTTTTCTTTTATCTTCTCTGTTTACTGTCGGTTTCTTAGGCATAACGCCACCTCCTGATATGTAAGCCATTGCTTTTATTCTGTCGTAAAGCATAACACAGCATGCGCACCAAATGTGCACCAAACAACAAGTTTCCGGAGCTGAAAACTAAAAAGACCTCAATGAAGGTCACAAGTGTTTCCCTCATGAGGTCTGATTTTGGCAAGATCCTCTTCCTTTTTCTGCATATTCTTAATTTCTATTATTTGATCAATTCCGTTATCGCTACTGCCAGAATAATGCTGTTATCAATCTCATGAAATGTCATTCTCTGATTTTTTTTATCCTGACATGGTTTCGTTCATCTTGTTGTCATTTAAACTAATAAAAGCCGCCTGAGACCAAGCGACTTTTATTATTTGTACTATAATTATTTTTTCAGATGTGTTTTTTCTAAAACCTGCCGGAAGCCGTTGACTTATTTATTTACCAACGCCATAAGTTCATCAACTGTAAGACCATTATAATCCGCATCCTTCTCGTAAACGGATATAAGAGTACCATCATCTTTTAATCTGAACATATATTGTAAATTCCAAATATATTCATCTTTCCCGTAACCGGCAGTCCCATTTTTTGCAGATCTCACAGACATCAATATTTTTTCGCCCTTTTCAATTTTGGGAAATATTTCCGTATAAAGTGGTCCTACACATAACGTAAACTTTTCCGAAATATTTTCATTTTTAGGGTTTAATACAACCGAATCCAGTTTGAATCCATATTTTTCCCTATCGAAAATGTCATCAATTCCACATTCCGAAGCTTTTAATTCAACTGTCTGCACTTCAAATTCTCCTGTGTATTCAGCTACCACAAAAGGATTCCATGCATTTTTCATAGCTGTAATAAGATCGAACATCTGTGTGTCTCCTAATATCTGTTCATCAAGCGGCGTATATACAATTTCATCGCTTTCTGATTCTTTTTCAGAGCCATCTTCAATATTCTTTTCACTATCGGAAATGTTCTCCTCATCCGGTATAACAGGATCCTCAGTCTCAGTTAATGTCGGAGTTACTGTATCATTTTCATTCTTATTTTCCGCTACAGAGATTATTTCAGTACTTTCTATAGCAGGTTTGGTCTGCGTGACCGCCAGCTGATTTTTATGCCAGATAAAGATTCCTGCCACACATGCTGCCACAAAAGCACTTCCTGCCCCGGCAATCTTAACCATTCTTTTTCTTTTTTTCTTTTGTGCTGCCAGGTAATTATCCCTGCGCTCATAAAGATCTTTTAACAAATCCTCATAACTCTTCATAAACAAAGCCCTCCTTTTCAAGCTCGGATCTTAAAGCCTGCTTTGCCTGATAAAGTAGGTTTCTCACCTGACGCTCATTTTTACCGAGTGTCATCGCCACTTCCTTATTTGAAAAATCTTCAAAATAAACCAGATACAGAACCTCACTGTAGATCTTGGAAATTCTTGCCAAAGCCCTGTGCAATTCTATCTTTTGTTCGTTTCTGATATATGAACGTTCTAAATCGCTTTCATCACTGGCATATGATTCAAGATCTTCAATAGGTATTGACGGAAGTCTTGAATCTTTTTTTACATAATCCACCGCTATGTTACGGGCTGTAGCATAAAGCCATGATTTAAAAGAACTTTTACCGGAATATTTTGCTTTCTTCAGAAGCAGCTGCAGAAATGTTTCCTCCATCAGTTCCTCAGCGGTATGTATGTTTTTTACATATCCGTTAAGGAACAGAACAAGACCATCCCTGTAAATCCTCACAATATCGGCAAAGCCGCCATCGTCGCCATCAAGAAAACGGCGGTAGCTACTTGCACCGTTATCCATTGACATGCTCCTTTCCAAAAGGTATTTTACCTTTCTATGTATTAGTCTTAAAAAACAGGAAAATGTCTTAGTATTCTTATGAAGTTCACATTTTTTTCACATTTTATATTTGCAAATCCTCTGTACCCAGCATCTCATGATCCGCCACATACCTCACCATATGCCCGTCAATGCTGCCCAACCAAAGGAAGGGTATCTCCAGGGTTCTTTCTTTAATATTTTACTATGACATTATATCAGTTAATTTCGTGACATTCAATGAGATCTTTTCGGGGTCATATCGGGCGGGCAATAACATTATTATATAGTTTTTATCTAAAAGGGACGGGCCCTTTTATTCGGTTTTAATCCCCCGGCATATGTGTCAGGGTATAAAAATACCCCAGGCACCTTGGATTTGGTGCCTGAGGCAGAGTGCATTTATTAAGTTTTAAGAGACAGGCTTACGTTCATCCTGACAAATCTGAATTGACCGAGCTCTTTTGAGCGAGGGATGCTTCTTGACCGCAAGGTCAAGAAGATGCACCCTGCCTTACAAACTTGAATTTGCAATGTTTCAGTCCCATAAATTGCAGGGGTTTTATCGTTGAGTCCGGTGTTCAGACAAGAATATACCCTCTGAATCCGCGCACAGAATAGTAGGAATCCGCTCCGTTGTGAAAAGTAAAAACGGTATCATAACGCCGTTCGCAGAACAACGCGCCGCCCTTGCTACGTATATCCTCCGGCGTAGCAATCCAGCTTGACGTTTTCAAATCAAATGAACCGAGACGTTGCAGTCGACGATAGAGTTCCTCCGTCATCATCGATATGCCGATCTCTTTCGCTTTCCGCTCGGCGCTGCTTGACGGCGGGTTTTTAGCGCGGCTATGCAACGCCTTTTCGTCATAGCACAGGCTTCTTCGCCCGACGGGCGATTCCTTTGCGCAGTCGCAGAAAAT
>DFFN01000140.1:5883-6033 GCA_002369525.1 Lachnoclostridium sp. UBA3775
AGTCGCAGAAAATGAGTTTTCCCGTCTTTACGTCATACCCTATGGTGTCAGGTTCACCGCCGGTTTCCTCCATTTTTTGCAAAATCGTGATGGCAGCAGGAACCTCGCGCAGCCTCTGCTCCACCTCAGACCACTCCAAATTCGGATGAC
>DFFN01000142.1 GCA_002369525.1 Lachnoclostridium sp. UBA3775
TTCATCGCTGCCGCCCTCCTTAAGCAGGGCTTCAAGCAGCCACTTTGCGTCCGGTTCATCCTCAAGGCCTTCGTCCATCCTGTACTTTCCGCAATTAAGAGCCACGGCTTTAAGCCTTGCCTTCTCCGGAGCCCTGAAAGAAAACTTCGCCGCATACTCCTCATTGCTCTGGAATGCCGCATAAAGCGAAAGCAGATGAGCACCTGCAGAATCTCCGACTGCAAAAACATTGCCGGTATCAAAGCCGTATTTGTCGGCATTTTCTTCTATCCATGCAAATATTGCACAGGTATCTTCAAGACTGGAAGGGAATTTATTTTCGGGAGCAAGCCTGTAGTTGAAATTAACAACGGCAAACCCCCTCTGTGCAAGCTTCATACAATAAAACTGGTATATTTCTTTTGTGCCGTAAACCCATGCACCGCCGTGAACATTGACAATTACCGGAAGCTTATCGTTGCCGGCAGCTTTCGGTCTGTAGACATCCAGGAGATGCCACTGCTTTCCGTCAACCACCTGAGCCCCGTGGCTGATCGAAAGCGCTCTTTTTCCGTACGGAATGTCATCGCATCTGACAATATCGTCAGGTGTTTCCTGTCCGGCATCACGTTTTGCGTCATTTTCACCCCAAAGCCTTCTGATTTCCTCGGCTTTTTCGCGTAATTCGCTAAAATCCATAGTCAACCACCTCCGAATCCTTTATCTTCTTTCCTAAATATCGTCATACAGGCAGATGCAGACCGGTGAAGGCACCGCTATCTCTGCCACCTTATCCTTGGGTTTTCCGTTTTCCTGATTAAGTCTGTAGACAACGACATTATTCGAATACTGCCCTGCAACTATCATATATATCCCCGAAACTGCAAAGCTTCTCGGTCTGTTTACTTCAATTTTGCATATATCAACCGGTACCGTATCACCGTTCTCCGTTATCTCAAATACCGCTATTGAATCGTACCCCCTGTTTGATGCATAGAGATATTTACCGTTTTCGGAAAGATGTATGTCGGCAGCCAGCGTTTCATCGCTGCAATCCTCAGGTATCGTATGATGCCTTGTAAGAAGCTCCGCCGTACCGTCCTCGGTATTAAAAGTATAGCTAAGGACTTCATTTGAAAGCTCTGTCAGTATATAGAGCCTGCTTCCGTCCTTATTGAAGCAAAGATGCCTCGGACCGCTGCCCTCCGGTGTATATATCACATTTTTTTCTTTGATTTCCTTACCGAGGGAGGAAATCTCATAAACAAAAACGGTGTCAACGCCGAGATCGCAGACCAAAAGCCATTTCCCGGTCGGATCCACGAAGCTCGAATGAGTGTGGGGGCCTTCCTGCCTTTCGGGATTCTTGCCCTTTCCCTCATATTTTACCTCATTCACCATGTTATATGCAATTCCGTCACTGTTTACGGAATAAACAAGCATTTCCCCGTCATTATAGGAAGAAACAAACACTTTACTGCCGTCCGGACTTGTCGTTATGTGGCAGCAGCCTCTGCTTTCAAGCGGGCAGCGTCCCTTTTCCTCCAAAGCCCCGTCATCATCAATATCATAGCTTATCAGCTCGCCGATTTCCCTTTCTTCAACGGCATAAAGCTTTTTATCCCTTACGGAAAGATATGAAGGATTGACAACTCCCTTGTAGGTTTCCACAGCAAGTCCGTCAAGAAGCCCGTCCTCTGTAAGCTGGGCGGAATATATTCCCCTGCTCCTTGTTCCTTCAGTATATGTTCCGATATAAAACAATTTTGCCATCAGATATTCTCCGTTATCAACACACTATACGTTTTTATTATAACACCATTTTACATATCAAGGAAGATAAATATATTAAAATCTCACAGTTATTTTATATAAGGCTTCATCAGATCGTCAAAATCAAAGGTTCTGAAATAATCCGAAGGAGTTTCCGCCCTTCTTATCAGTCTGACGCTTCCGTCCTCCTGTAAAAGAAGCTCTGCAGATTTAAGCTTCCCGTTGTAATTGTAGCCCATGGCATATCCGTGAGCACCGGTATCGTGTATGTAAAGATAATCTCCGATATCAATCCCCGGCAGCTTACGGTCGATCGCAAACTTGTCATTGTTTTCGCAGAGCGAACCCACAACATCATAAACATGGTCTGCAGGCTCGTTTTCCTTTCCGAGCACGGTAATATGATGATATGCACGATACATTGCAGGTCTCATAAGGTTAACCGCACATGCATCGACTCCGATATATTCCTTGTAAATGTGCTTTTCATGTATTGCTTTAACAACAAGGGCACCGTAGGGTCCCATCATGTACCTTCCGAGCTCTGTAAAAATCGCAACATCGCCCATACCGGCAGGAACAAGCACTTCGTCATACACCTTCTTAACGCTCTGTCCGACTGCCATTATGTCAACCTCGCTGTCCTCGGGACGATATGGTATTCCGATTCCGCCGGAAAGATTAATGAACGCAATATGTGCACCGGTCTCGTTTTTCAGTCTTACCGCAAGTTCGAACAATGTTCTTGCAAGCGTGGGATAATAATCCGGTGCTGTCGTATTGCTTACAAGGAAGGAATGGATGCCGAAATTCTTAACTCCGAGTGACATAAGCTTTTTATAGCCCTCAAGCATCTGCTCTGCGGTACAGCCGTATTTTGCATCGCCCGGGTTATCCATTATGCCGTTCTCAAGCTCATAGATGCCACCGGGATTATAACGCATGCACACCGTCTCGGGCACGCCGCATTCCTCGTTAAGGAAATCAATATGGGTCACATCGTCAAGATTGATAAAGGCACCGAGCTGCTTTGCCTTGGTAAATTCTCCTCTCGGCGTCTCGTTTGAAGAGAACATGATCTCGCCCTCGGAAAGACCGACTGCTTCGGAAAGCATGAGCTCCGTAAGCGACGAGCAGTCTGCTCCTATGCCCTCTTCCTTAAGTATTTTCATAAGATAGGGATTGGGTGTTGCCTTTACCGCAAAGAACTCCTTATAGCCTTTGTTCCACGAGAATGCCTCCTTAAGCCTTCTGGCGTTTGCCCTTATTCCCGCTTCGTCATAAATGTGGAAGGGTGTGGGATAGCTTTTAACAATCTCGCTTACCTTCTCCTTTGTCAAAAATGCTTTTTTCTCCATATTTCCAATCCTCTCTCTTCTCTTTATTTTTTGCCTTTACAGTACATATCGTTCATCTTTATCTTTGTATCTATCGAAAAACCGAATTCAACATTCTCGTTATGCTTTTTGATCTTCTCTTCAAGATGCCTCATCTCAAGCGTGATTCTTCCGTTTCTTCCGTTTCCGAAGGTACAGGTCGAAAGATTCATAAGCTTGCCCTTCACATCCATGATCTTTACCTGGTGGAAGGCGGGCTGCTTGAAAAGCTCCTGCTGATGATCATATATCCATACAAGATTTGAATACTTTATCACATGGATCACCGGTCCGAAGCCTATCAGATAATTCTTGGTCGCATAGACCTTCAGGGTATCATACCAGAAGGATTCGACCGCATTCATTTCAAAATCAAGCGCGGGATAATTAACCGTGCTGTTTGCGGCAAAGCGGATTGCCCTCTTTTTCAGCCTCTTGCTGATAATCAGCGTTATGACCGCAAGCACCACCAGAATGATAAAGTTCTTTGTCCTTTTAAGCCCGATCGAGAACAGCATGATATAGAACCTGTCCTTCTGGTATACGGTATAATACTGGCCCGTATATCTTGTAACGGTAGACGGAACGGCATCGCTTCCGGTCACGTTTTCCGCAATGAAAGGAGCCATTCTTGTTTTCAGCTCATCATTGACCTTTTGGGTATAACCGGTAAGCTTTACATTCTTCTTGTTTTCCGCAAGGTCCTTGGTCACTTTTTCGAGCTGCTTTTTTGTAAATCTGACAAGGAAGTATTCGTTTCCGACCTTGACAAAGCAATACCTGTACTTTCCGTCCTCTTTGATCGTTGCGGGCTTGCTTCCTTTTTCAACATCAAGGGAAACAACCTTGTTCACGCCCTGGTCTTCCGAAAGAAGCAGCTGTTTATAGGGTCTTTCCCTGCGGACTTCCGTATCGGTTTTCAGCAGGTTGCTCAGCAGAACAACCACAGAAATACCGAGAAGCAACAAACCGATTATTTTTAAAACATACGGGGCGATAAACACTTTCTTCGCGCGTTCGTTCTTAAACGTGTACTCTGCAGCTTTCATTTTCCTTTTCCTCTTTTCTTTTATTCAAGAGTAGCCTTGGTACCCGGCAATCCTCTCTTTCTGGTCCTGATTTTCTTAAGTGCGAACTTCTTATCTTCATAGTCCGCATATTCCGCACTGATATCATGTACGCAGGCAAACACAACGCTGTCGCCTTTGCCGAGGCTGATTCCTTTAACACCCTTTCCTGTTTTCTTCATCTCGGGCACTTCGTTTAAGAGGAACTGCAGCGCAAGCCCCTTCTTTGTCAAAAGCGACACCTTCGTTTTGTCCGAGAGCACCTCCGAAGCGCTTAAGGGTATAACCGCAACAACCTTATCGTTATCCGCAAGCTTGGTTGATGCAACGCACAGACGGTTGGTATCGAATTCAATACCCGAAACCTGCTTTATCAGTCCGCCCTCCGTAACGAAAAGCAGCTGTGATTCAAAAAGCGCCTGGCACGACATCATCTTTATCGGAGCCTCCTGGCCCATTTTTGTGAGATTCTGGATCAGGGTTCCCTTTTCTTTAAGTCTCGTTCTCGGTATCTGGGCTATCTTTATCTGGTACATGTTGCCCTCTGCCGTAAATACGCCGAGCCTGTCATTGCTCTTGACATCCACGATCTGGGTGAATTCGGCAAGTCCCTCCTCACCCGCACGCAGGTAG
>DFFN01000220.1 GCA_002369525.1 Lachnoclostridium sp. UBA3775
CATAGTAAATGCCCAAATATTGTTGAATGATTTGTTTAAGGAATAATATTATGCGCCAAATCATCAAAAAAATATTAGATTTGGCGGATGATAGCGTTGTAAATGGTTTTTGTTCAAAAATCATGAACAATTTTGGGAGATAAAGCTGTATAAGGGACTGACTTGCAACAAAAGTCGGTTCCTTTCTTATTGCTGATAATCCGCTCCCCGGAGCTGATAATACATTTTCAAAGGGGGGTTCCACTAATGGAAACAAAACAACTTAATAAGGTGAATGCAAATAAGGCATTCCGTTTTCTTGCGACAGTCCTGGCTATTTCGGGGCTGTTTTCTTTTGCCCTTGCAGAGAAAGTGACCGTTCCGGACACTGTTGATGCAACATCGATGCTCGGCACATTCATAGGCTTCGTGCTCAACATAGTAACTCTTGCCGGTGTCGATGTTCTGATATGGGGCACAGTACAGTTTGCCATGTCGATGCCGGCGCACGATCCGCAGCAGAGAACCAACAGCTACTTTATGAATGGTGCCGGTGCGATCATCATAAGTTCGAGGGCCATACTCGGATTGTTTGGGATTACCATAGGATAAGCATTTCATTTATTTCCGTTGCAAAATGTTATTTTTGGTAAAGGATATGATGAATATGTTGTCAGCAAAGGCGATGAACATAGTGTGTTCCGGTTCACCTCAGATAATTCAAATGCTGAGCTCAGGGAGGCTTTTGTGAATGATATCTATGATATCGTTGCTTCGGCAAAAGGACAGGGCGGAGGCGTTGTTAAGAAGTTCATATCCTATGTAACGAAGATACTTTTTATGATGCTTATACTTGCTGCAACGGTCAGCATATGTGACCAGCTGGCGGCAAGGGCGTTCGGCCTGGCATAGAAAAAATGATTGTGTTATATTGGTCGCCTATGCTACAATAATGCAGGAAAAGGCACTACTAATAGGGAGGTAGGCGGTTAGCCCTTCATCCAGAGAGTACAAGCTCTGGTTTAGATAGATAATCCATTGGGTGGAAATCTGATGAAGGAGGTTCAAAGTTATGATTACTTTGGGTGAACTCTTGGCAGTTTTAGGCTTCGGTCTTGGCTGTTTTAAAGTAGGATACCTTATGGGTAAAGATAGCAAAAAGGACATAAAAAATAACCGCCATAACCTGAGAAGTGAATGCGGTTATTTTTTAATAACTAACTTCAAGGGCTAACCGTCTATTACGGTAGTGCCTTTTCTTGTTTATAATGATACATCGAAAAGGATAAATTGTCAATGATTTTTTCAAACCGGTCACTCCGGTCTTATTTTATTGTAAAGGAGATAGTGGTTTTATGGAAACTGATATGAATAAAGAGGTCAGCAGCTACAGGGAAGATGTAGTGATGGGACTTAATGTGCGGCAGCTGGTATGGCTTATACTGGCTGCCGTTGTTTCGGTGGCGGTATATTTCTATGCGAACCCAAGGATTGGGAGCAGGATGACGGCACTTGCCTGTATGATAGTATCTGCGCCTTGCATACTGATGGGCTTTTATAGTAATGCCGGAATATATGACATTTGAGCAAATGAAAAAACGATATGATTTGATCGTTGCATTCGTTTGACTTTTGGTATTGAATGATATATACTAAACTTTAGATATTTCTGTGTGATAAAGTACAATGTTTTCGATAAAGACGTTCCAGGGGAATGTAGCCTTTTTCGACAGCAGGTGGAGTAAAAAGTTTTATAAATTTAGTGGAGGTAAAGATTTGAATTCAATCAAAGCTAAACGTGGCAGAATGGATAGTGCATTTGAGGAATTTCATTTAAATCCTGAAATGAAAATGACTGAAGTCAAAGAAATTGTTGATAAAGTTCATGTCAAAAGACGATAAGAGATTTTGGCACAGAGTTGCAGTTTAACAGAGCAGTTTATTCCGGCAAGTGACAGGGAGGGACAGATACAAAAGTCAAGGCTATATGTGCATCTGTCAAAGGATGTGGAAACGATGATAAATGTCGGTGAAAGGCACGGAAAACCAGCTGTATATGAAGAAATGAGATAAGTAATATGCCGTTTAAGATAGTCAGAAACAACATAACCTTGGTTAAAGCAGACGCCATCGTTAACACAGCCAATCCCATGCCGGTTGTCGGCGGTGGGACAGACAGTGCGGTTTATGATGCTGCCGGGCGGGAAGAACTGCTTTCAAAGCGCCGTGAGATCGGTGAGATAAAGCCGGGCGAAGCCAGGGTGACGGATGCTTTTGTGCTTGATGCAAAGTATATAATCCATACGGTAGGTCCTGTATGGGTCGACGGCGCCCATGGTGAGACGGATGTGCTTCGGAACTGTTACCGGAATTCCCTTGAGCTTGCAGGCAAATTGGATTGTAAGAGCATTGCGTTTCCTCTGATATCGACAGGCGTTTACGGATTCCCTAAGGATGAGGCTTTGCAGATTGCCCTTGCTGAGATAAACAGTTTTCTGCTTAAGTCGGATATGCAGGTCGTACTTGTTGTGTTCGACCGTAAGAGCTTTGAACTTTCCGGGAAGCTGCTTTCCGGAATTGAAGAGTACATTGACGAGAATGGTGTCGATGTTACTGTCAAACGGGAATATGGTCCCAATTCAAGATTTCATGCCGAATATCGTTCAAACCATTTGTCAATGCGGGAGTTACAGCCCGCAAAGAAGCTTTCGGATGTTCTCGGTGAGGCAGGCAAGTCGTTTCAGGATAAATTGTTTGAACTGATCGATGCCAGCGGTATGACTGATGTCGAGGTATATAAAAAAGCTAATATTGACCGGAAAGTTTTTTCCAGCATTAAGTGCAAAAAAGACTATAAACCGTCAAAGAAGACAGCGGTATCTTTTGCAATAGCTTTGAAACTTGATATGCCGGCGACGAAAGACCTTCTTGGCCGGGCAGGTTTTGCGCTTTCTCCAAGCAGCAGGTTTGATCTGATTATATCATACTTTATTGAACAGAAAAAGTATGATATTTACGAGATAAATGCGGCATTATTTGAATATGATGAGCCGATACTTGGATAAATATATTTGTCGTTTGGCGAAAGACCACTTCCTTTTTTATTTGTGTTAAGATGTAGTCACAAAACAAAATAACACAAACAAGGAGGACAAAGTTATGTTAGGAGCTATTTTAGGAGATATGATTGGTGCGCCCTATGAGTTTGACAGGAGCCCGAAAGTTAAGGAATTCCCGCTTTTTAGCAGGGGAACAAAATTTACGGATGACAGCGTGATGACAGTTGCTGTCGCAGATGCCCTGATAAATGTTAATGACGGGGCAGATGACACCGGAATTAAGAAAGCACTGGTCGATTCAATGCAGAAATGGGGTCACAGATATCCGAATGCAGGTTATGGCGGCATGTTTTATAGGTGGCTCAGGACAAGGAATCCAAAGCCATACGGAAGCTATGGAAATGGTTCTGCGATGCGGGTATCGGCAGCCGGATGGCTTTATGATACTCTTGAAGAGACAAGAAGGATAGCAAGGCTAAGTGCGGAGGTGACACATAACCATCCCGAAGGCGTAAAGGGGGCTGAAGCAATCGCTTCTGCGATATTCATGGCAAGGATGGGCAGGAGTAAGGACGAGATCAAAGCATTTATAGTGCGGGAGTATGGATATGATCTTACCCGTACATGTGACGAGATAAGACCCGGCTATCATCATGTAGAGACATGTCAGCAGACTGTTCCGGAAGCACTGACGGCATTTTTGGAAGGAGAAGCTTTCGAGGATGTAGTCAGAACGGCTGTATCTCTCGGCGGTGACTGCGATACTCTTACATGTATTGCATGTTCGGTAGCAGAAGCTTTTTATGGCGTTCCAGAATTTATGAGGATAGAGTGCTTAAGGAGGCTCCCGGAAGATATGGCGGGTGTGATTGAGGAGTTTGAAAAGAAACGGAAATAATGTCTGGCAGAAGTTTTACTATGAGCAATGGTAAAGGAAAGAAAAGAAAATGAAAAAATATATTAGACATATTATAATAATTCTATTTGCCGTTTGCATTTTATATGGGTGCGGACCGAAGAATAACAAAGAAATTGATAAAAGTGTATTGGGGGCAGATTGGGAGCTCGTATCTTTCACGGTAAATGGTAAGACCGATTATCCGGAAAACTTTTCCGATGATAATCGCAAACTCCTGCCACAATTTAAATGCAAGGATGGTATTAACTGCATTTTTGTGCTCAACGAAAAGGAGCATAAAGGGGAAATTTCGGAAGTTGACGGCAAATATGTGATTAGCTACGATGACACAGATCAGACAATGACTGCAACCCTGTCCGGAGACATCCTGAAGATTACCAACAACAGGGGAACTTTTGATATTATGTTTAAGAAAAAAACTGAATGATCAAGCTTGGTAGTTTAAGCAATACTGCGAAAGGAGATGATTAGATTATATGTGCAAGATTAAATGGACTAACAGATTCAGCGGTGAAATCGGCTATGTTAAAAAGCTTAATTACCGGGAACGGTATTTTGAGAATACTTGGGATGAAAGAGAAGCAAAGATTTTTTCAAGAGACACCGTAGCAAAGGCTATAGAAAAATTATCGGAATACTGCCCACAGAACATTTATGAGATAATCGGAGGAAAACTGTGATGAATCAAGCTTGGTAGTTTGGGTATTTAGGAGAATTTTTAGAAGAGGGTCAACGTGAACATCTTCTAAATGTCATTAATCATTGAAACTATGATGGGTT
>DFFN01000214.1 GCA_002369525.1 Lachnoclostridium sp. UBA3775
AGGGACGAATAGCCGCTGCCGAAATCATCCATTTCAACCACAAAGCCAAGCTCCCGAAGCTTCGATATTGTCTGTATGCCGAGCTGTTCGTTTTCCATCATTACCGACTCGGTGATCTCAAGATGAAGCTTCTTCGGCTCGACGCCGTATTTTTTAACCAGACCGTCGATCACCTCCGCAACATCCATGAAGTAAAGATCCCTTGGCGAAATGTTGACCGAAACATTCAGGTCATCGACACCCTTTTCCTTCCAGCCGGCAAGAAGCTTAACTGCCTGCTCCCACATATATGCATCGGCTTTTGCGATAAGTCCGTTCTTCTCGATTATCGGTATAAACCTCGCGGGAGAAAGGAAGCCCTCGGTCGGATGGTTCCATCTCATCAGCATTTCGGCGCCTATGCATTTTCCTGTAAAATCGACCTGCGGCTGAAGAAAAGGAACTATCTCGCCCTTTTCAAGAGCGCCCTCAAGCGCACCCGAAACATACTGCTCCCAGATACGCTCATTCCTGAGCGACTCATCATAGTAGGCAATCCTTACGCTGAAGCTGTCCTTTATCGAATCGATCGCCATATAGGTACGGTCAAGCATGGTGCTTACGGGCATGTCGCGGTTTACGATGTTGTAAACGCCGACATGCAGGATTATCGGATAATACCTTTCGCTCTTTTCAACGCTTCCGACGGGTGCTTCCTCAAGAAAAATGTCTTCGTTAAAATCCTTGCGGTTTATCAGCATGGCAAACTTGTCATTGTTAAGCCTTGCATACAGCGAGTCCGGGCTTGCCTTTGCAATTATCTTGTCCGCGAGCATGACGAGCAGGTTGTCACAGAATTCCCTGCCATAAATATCGTTAAGGAACTTGAAGTTCTTGTAGTTCGAGGAGATCATGCAGTACTGCTCGTCAGGATTTTCCCTCAGTTTCTTCTCGACGCACTCGATGAAATATTCCCTGTTATAGATTCCCGTCAGGCTGTCATGGGTCGCAAGATAACGTTTTTCCCTCTGTTTTCTCTCCTCAAGACTCACGTCCCTTATCGTAACAAATGAGCTTAAAAACTTCTTCTTTTTGTTTTCCAGCCGGTGGAATTCAACAATATAATACTTGTCTTTTTCCGGGAATGAAACCCTTTTTTCAAAGCTTTCGCCGGTCGCAAAATCAAAATCGCCCAGGAATCCCCCGATAATCTCCCTGACGACCTCCTTGTCATTTACGTCCACTCCGAAGTTTTCCTTTGCCTTTTCGTTGACAAACATACAGGTGTTGTCCTGGTCAAAGAAAAAGATTGACTCGGAAACATTGTTCACAACCCTGATAAGCATCTGCCTCAGGATGAAGATAGGCGTATATTCAAGCGAAAAGTAAAAAATCAAGACACCGCAAAGACCATAGCCGGTCATCGATTTATCGATGGGTTTGTTCATAAAAACATACATTGTTTCCCATACCGCGGTGATTATGAGGCTTAGGATTATCACTATGTATTTTTCGAAATATATCTTGGGAGTCTTTGCCGCCTTTACGATAACCATAACGAGCATGCACGCAAAAAACAGATAGGTTATCGACAGATGGGCGTAATGGCCTATATTCGACGAAAGCTTGTAATAGATCTTGTCATCATCGCTAAGCAAGGTCTCCTTCAGGGTGAAAACATGTTGCAGGAACGGATTTATGAGCATCGAAAGAGTATCGGCAGCAATGATTATGCAGCCGGCCTTTCTGAGCCTTCCCAGTTTTTCCTCATAATGGCAGAAATCGATCATGAAACATACGCCGAAGAAAAACATCCAGTCCGAACCGATAAGATAGCCGTAGTAACCTAAGCCGCTCAGAGCCTTACTTGCGGCTGAAGCAATAAGAACATGGCCTATGAGTTCGATTTCTATTGTTATAAGAAGGCATCTGACATCCCTTGCAATGATCCCCTTGTGAGCAAAAGATCTTATAAAACATACAAGAAGAAGTACCGCAAAAACCACCAGAGCACCTATATATTGTTCTCTCATGTTCATCCTTTATTATTTTGTGCAAATAAAAATACACCATATTACCGACATAGACAGTAATACAGTGTAATTTTACCACATTTTATATGGTTTTTGCAAGATATTTTAATATATTCCCGCAATCGCTGACTCAGTGTCAAAGGTATTGAGATTGAACAGGAAAAGCGCATCCGTAACACCATACTGCTCGGCTGCCTTCGCAACACCCGAACGATAATATCTGGTGTTCAATACAATAACTTTTTCAAAGTGATTTACAAGGAAGGGCACGAAGCAGTTGGCATATGAATCCTTCACAACCAGAAGTACCCTGCCGTTATTTACCTTCCTGTTCGTAACCTCGATCTTTAAGTGGCTGTTGCTGTCAAGGAAGTAGGAATATTTATCCTTCTTTGAAAGCCATTCCTCCGAATACAGGGATTTATGGTCATCCTTACCGTCATCATATACGATTTCGAGGTTTTCCTCGCTCTGCTCATAGGCCTTTACCTTATCATAAGGCTGGAAGGGTGTCAGGCCCTTTGAATAAATGGTTCCGTAGAAGCGATCACTCACAACCTTTATGTCAAAGGCATCCTTTTCCTGAGCGGTAAAGCCCAGCTCCTCACAGTATTTCACATAGCAGGCATAGGCCGCATCCGTGGTCCAGTGATGATCGGTCTTGTAGTAAAGCTGAGTATCCTTTTTGGTCTCCTTTAGCGTATCGTAAACATCAATGTTTCTCATGCCGCTCTTTTCGTAAACCTGCTTCATCACTTCAAGCTGTTTATTGTTTTTTTCTGCGCCGGCAGGAAGCACCTCGGGATAAAGGCTTATGGCCGTCGGCACAAGCAGCAGGGTGCAGTCAACGTTAAGCGCCCCGAGCTTTTCTTCGATATTTTTGAATCTTTCAATGTTTCTCTCGGTATTCCTCGGTTCCTCATAAACCTCGATCAGCCAGTTGTCGTCGCAGACATAAACACCGTTATAGTCCGTTCTTCTTTCCGCGATCTGGGCTGCGGCATATACCTTCATGAAATCGGTCCTGAAAGCTACCTGGTCGCTCAAGTATTCCTCAAGCTCGGTCTGGAAGTCAGACTTTACAACCTTTTTAAGCGTAAGCTCCGGTTTTTGTTTTAAAACCCTGTTCTCCTCCTCGGAAAATTCCTTGTCCGGAAGCACAAGTGTCAGTATGCCGCAGGCTGCGAAAAAGAGGATCGCGAAGGCTGCAAGCATAAGTTTTAAACGTTCTCTCATCTCACACCTCCTTAAAATCTGAAGTACAGGAAAGGATTATAGCTGTCGGCAACAAGCATTGCAATACAGACTACCGTTAAAACGCATCCGGCAAGCACTCCGCAAACCGTAAGCACATTGCCCGCCTTCTCGTTTTTCTCGCCGTAAGCCTTAAGCTTTTTATAAACGGGCATCGAGAAAAGCCCGCAGCAGAGTATGATCACGCCGTAATTGCGAAGCTGGTAAAAGAATTCGGAACCGGCAAATCCCTTCGCGCCGAAGCCAAGTACCTGAGTCGCATACGTTCCAAGCTTCTTTATGTCCTCAACCGCAAAGATCATCCAGCCGAGCATTACAATGATAAGCGACATGATATGGTCAAGCCAGGCCGGAAGCTTCTCGGGAAGCTTGGTAAGCTTCTCTATTATAAGTATTATTCCGTAGTAAAGTCCCCACAAAAGATAGTTCCACGAAGCGCCGTGCCAGAAGCCCGTAAGGCCCCAGACTATCATCAGGTTTAAAAGCTGCCTCTTCATGCCCTTGCGGTTTCCGCCGAGGGGAATGTAGACATAATCCCTGAACCAGGTGGAGAGGGTCATGTGCCAGCGTCTCCAGAAATCTGTGACGCTCTTGCAGATATAGGGATAGTTGAAGTTCTCGGGGTAATTAAAGCCCATGATCTTGCCCATGCCTATCGCCATATCGGAATAGCCCGAGAAATCAAAGTATATCTGGAACGAGAAGGCAAGAAGACCGAGCCATGCAAAAGCAAAGGAACGGTCACCCGAAGCAAGAACCTTATCCCAGAGCGAGCCTATCTGGTTTGCGAGCAGCACCTTTTTGAAAAGGCCCATTAAAAACCTTGTGGTTCCGTCGCTTAACTTGTCAAGGGACATGGTCCTGTGGTTAAGCTCCCTGTGCACATCCTCATAACGCACAATAGGGCCTGCCACAAGCTGCGGGAACATCGAAACATAGCACATGTAATCAAGGAAATTATGCTCGGCCTTTACATTCTTCCTGTAAACGTCGATCGAATAGCTCATGGTCTGGAAGGTAAAGAAACTGATACCGAGGGGAAGCGCAAGCTTCGGATCCTTTATATGTGTGCCGAAGACCGAATTTATCGATGTAATGAAAAGGGTGGCATATTTGAAAATTCCCATCAGTCCCAGGTTTACAACAACCGAGATGACAAGGAACATACGCTGCTTTCCTCTCTGTCCGTCAAACTTTTCGAGCATGCGGCCGTTCATATAGTCCACTACCGACGAAAGAATCAGAAGCGAAATATAGATCGGTTCGCCCCAGGCATAGAATATAAGGCTGAACAAAAGAATGACAAAATTCTTAAGCTTTCCGGGGCTCACAAAATATATAAGCAGAAAAAGCGGTAAAAAATAGAATAGAAACGGAATTCCCGAAAAAACCACTTTAATAACCTCTCAAAAAATCAATATTCGGGGGCCCCAAAGACCCCCGAAAAAGTATTATACCTTATTTTTCCGATTCTGTAAATGCTTTCTTTACGGCATCGGGGTTTTTGCATTTTCCCATAAAAAACCTCCTGCGGTTTCGGGGAAATGCGATTCAAAACCTGCAGGAGTGATTATATTATCCTTTTTATTATTTTTCAAGCAAAAAGCTTTACGATATTTCGCTTTTTTTATTAGGCTTTCTTAAACCTTTATTGCCGAGAAAACCTCTCCGATCTTATCCCTGATTATCAGGTTTGCACGGTAATCCATCGGAGTTTCGTCGCGGTTTATAAGAACCAGCCTGTCGCCCCTGTAATATTCGACAAACCCGGCCGCAGGATATACCGTAAGCGAAGTTCCGCCGATGATAAGCATATCCGCCGCAGCGATCGCGCGCACCGCATCGTTTATGGTCCGGTCGTTCAAACCCTCCTCATAAAGCACAACATCGGGCTTTACGGTTCCGTGGCACCCCGGCTTGCTGCACTTCGGTACGCCCTCCGAGTTAACGATGTAATCGAGATCGTAAAATGCGCCGCAATGCTCGCAGTAATTTCTCAGGACGCTTCCGTGAAGCTCATAAACCGTCTCGCTTCCGGCCTTCTGGTGCAGTCCGTCGATATTCTGTGTCACCACCGCCTTAAGCTTTCCGGCCTTTTCAAGCTCTGCGAGTTTAATGTGGGCCGCATTCGGCATGGCATCGGGATAAAGCATCTTATCCTTATAAAACCTGAAGAATTCCTCCGGATTTTTTTTATAGAAGCTGTGGCTTATTATGGTCTCGGGCGGATATTTGTATTTCTGGTTATAAAGTCCGTCCGTACTTCTGAAATCCGGTATTTTACTCTCTGTAGAAACCCCTGCTCCGCCGAAAAACACTATGTTTTCCGACCCGTCTATCCATTCCTGAAGCTTTTGTATATTCTCGTTCATACCTTCCTCCTATACCTGGTAAAAAATCATGCCCGGTTTTTAACCAGCTCAAGCATTTTCCTGAGCGCGAACTCTGTTGCAGCCTCTCTGACAGTGTTTCGGTCGCCTTCAAAACGCGCGGTAACCGTCGTTACCTTTTCGTCAAGGAAAAAGCCGAAACAGACCGTTCCCACCGGTATTTCTTTGCTGCCTCCCGAGGGTCCGGCCACCCCCGTAGTCGAAATCGCAGCCTCAGCACCTGCGTTCCTTGCGGCCCCGAGGGCCATGAGGGCTGCCACCTGCTCGCTCACGACACCGAACTGTCTAATATATTCCGGTCTCACCGAAAGCAGCTTTGTCTTTGCCTCCTCCGAATAAGTAACAAGAGCCGAAGAAAGGACCCTTGAAGCATCCGGCACATCCACTATGCTTGCCGCGATCATTCCTCCGGTGCAGGATTCGGCACTTGTTATGTGCATATTTTTTTCTATGAGCTCTCTTACCAGCTCATACTGAGTCTGCGTATCCTTACTTTTTGTTTTCATAACAACTCCATAAAGCAAAAACCACCGCACACCCTCGGTCTGCGGCAGCTTTCATGATCATAAAACTTTAGAACAGGCTTTTGATCTTGCCTACGATGCCGCCGTCTTCACCGTCATCGGCTGCCATCTTAGCCTTTACGCCCGCAACAACCTTGTCCATTGCACCGTCGGGGATATCCACTCCCGCAAGGCCCTCAACGGTCTTTTCGGGATCGTCCTTGAAGTTCTTTAAGGTTGCGGGATCTCCCTTGATCTTGTTTACGATATTTTCGATGATTTCCTTGATCTTGTCCATTTTTTGATTTCCTTTCTATGAACTTAATTGCCGGAAGCCCGGCTTGGTTTCTAGTAGTTCTCTGCCCGAACTTCGAAGAAGCTCTGGGGATGGTTGCATACGGGACATACCTCGGGTGCTTCGGTTCCGACAACGATATGACCGCAGTTACGGCATTCCCATACCATTACGCCGCTCTTTTTGAACACTTCCATTGCCTCGATGTTTGAAAGAAGCTTGCGGTATCTCTCTTCATGCTCTTTTTCGATCGCAGCTACGCCTCTGAACTGTTCGGCAAGCTCACCAAAGCCTTCCTCCTCAGCCTCACGTGCCATTCTCTCATACATATCGGTCCACTCATGGTTCTCACCCTCTGCTGCCGCAAGAAGATTTGCGGGAGTATCGCCGAGTTCTCCGAGTGCCTTAAACCACAGCTTTGCATGCTCCTTTTCATTGTCGGCGGTCTTAAGGAAAAGAGCCGCTATCTGCTCATAGCCTGCTTTTTTTGCCACCGATGCAAAATATGTGTACTTGTTTCTTGCCATGGATTCGCCCTGGAAAGCCTCCCAGAGATTTTTCTCGGTTTTCGTGCCCGAGTACTTGCTGTTACCCATAAAAAACACCTCCTGTTAGTGATAATAAAACTGTAAATATTATAGCACAAAGGGGAGGCAAAAACAAGGGTAAAAAGCATAACAAAAGCCGCCGTAAACAGTCACTGCGAGTTCTTGATCTCCGCCACCTGCGACAGGATCACCGCCGCAAACATGATCGCGCAGCCCGTAACTTCCCTGCCGCTAAGTCTTTCTCCCAGTATCACAGCTGCGGCAAGCACCGCAAACACAGACTCCAGACACATGAGCAGGGATGCGATCGTGGCTTCCGTGTATTTCTGGCCGATGATCTGGAAGGTATAGGCGAGCCCGCAGCTCATGATTCCGGCATAGGCTATCGGCAGAGCCGCAGCCTTTATTTCCGAAAGCTTCGGAGTTTCAAAAACACACATAAGCACGAAGGTTAACGTTCCGGAGACAAGAAACTGTGTACAGGAAAGCAGCACACCGTCGGTATCCCCGGACGTTTTTTCCACGAGCAGTATATGTATCGCATAGAAAAAGGCACAGGCAAGGGCGAGAAGGTCCCCCTTGTTGATATCGGTAAAATCCTCCGGATTTACGCAGAGGAAATACAGTCCGACAAAGCCCATTACAACGCTCAGCCATGTGAGCGCCGGAATCCTTTTTCCGATAAAAAAACCCAATATCGGCACAAAAAACATATAAAGGGCCGTAACAAAGGCTATTTTTCCGGCCGTCGAATAATAAAAGGCAAACTGCTGGAAGTTGCCGGCCACAAAAAAGACTATGCCTATCGGCACTCCCGCAAGCATTGTTTTAACGTTTCTTTTCTTTTTTTCGGTCTTCTGTTCTTCGGTCATTTTCTTTGCTTCATAGCGGTTTTTTAAAAGAACGAAAGGCAGCAAAAAGGCAGCGCCGAGCAAAGTCCTGATCCCGTTAAACGTAAAAGCCTGTATTTTTTCCATGCCGACGCTCTGCGCCACAAACGAAGACCCCCAGATAAGCGCCGTAAGCATCAGCATTATAACGCCCTTAGGGCTTGTTTTTTTTGAATCCATCTTTATACTCTCAATCTCTTACATGTATCGTTTAATACGGTCGCAGCGCTTCATCACCGGCTTCAAGCCGAACCAGATGAATATAGCGGTAAATCCCGCAGTCAGAAGGTCAAGCGGGAAGCCTGTCAGATAGGCAGTCTTTATCATGTTGCCGTTAAAATCCGGCTCGTACATGATGATGGAGGCAGGGTTCATTATCCCGCCGAAGACAACGACAGACATTATAATTCCCGCGACACACATGGCAGGTCTGCTGTTTTTTAGCTTTTCGTTTCGTCCGATAAAGCCCGAAAGAAAACCTATCAGGGCAAAAACGAACATCTGCCACGGGGTCCATGGCCCCTGACCGAAGAAAATGTTTGAAACCAGCATCGACCCGGCTCCCACTATCATTCCGTCAAGCGGTCCGAAGGCAAGCCCTGACATCATTACAAGGGCGATAACCGGCTTTATGGTCGGCAGCATGTAAAACACCACCCTTCCCGTAACGCAGAGCGCGCACATCGAAGCCATCACAACAATTTCGATCGCACCGGGTCTTCTTGCCTCGTAGATAATGTAGGCCGGAAGCAGAAGCTCCAGCATTACGAGTAATGATACAAAATAATACTTGCGATTGTCAAGCATTACCGAGCCCCAAAAAACGGTTGAGGGTACGAGAACGAGGAGCGACACAAGCATAAGAATGAGCGGAAGCTTAATATCCTTCACGTTTTTCTTCTCTTCGCCGGCTTTCATCATGCTCATTTTTTCGTTTTTTACCGTTTCGTGCTCCGAAGGACCGCACATTCTGTAACCGTCGGTGGTATAGAAGGAATTTCCCGAAAAGAAATCATCGCTGTCATCGCTTTTTACAACGTCCCCGTTAAAGAGCAGCATGCAGCGGTCGGCATATTTTGCCGCAAATTCAAGGTCATGGCTTGCCATTATCAGCGTCATGCCCTTTTCACAAAGTCTGTCAAAAAGCGCAGCCAGTTCCTTTTTAAACTCATTTTCCATACCCTTTGTCGGCTCGTCGAGAAGTATTATATCCGGTCTGCCGACAAGAAGCTTTGCCAAAGCGGCCCTCTGTATCTCGCCGCCCGAAACATCGTAAGGGTGCCTGTCAAGTATATGCCCTATCCTGCATTCCTTAATAATCTCTTCCATTTCCCTTTCGGAAAGCGGTGACTTGTTCGTTTTGTTAAAGCTCCTTAACTCCTCCCCGATACTGTCCTTCATGAACATAAGCCTCGGGTTCTGGCAAAGCAGCATGATGCGGCTGCCCTTCTTTACCGACATGCTTCCGGTAAAGCCCTTTTCGATTCCCGAAATTATGTTTAAAAGCGTCGTTTTGCCGCTGCCGTTGCCGCCCAGCACGGCGCAGAGGCTTCCTGCATAAAAAGTGATGCTCAGCCGGTCAAGAACCGTCTTTTCCCTTCCATACGAAAAGGAGATTTTTTTAAGCTCCAGCGTTTTTTCCGCACTGTTTCGCTTCCGTCTGAAACGGTATTCACTGTCAAGCCAGGTTTTTATCTCGCCGGGCATTGTTTCTGCCAGTTTTTTTCCGTCATTTACCGATTTTGGAAGCTCAAGTCCTCTGTTTTTTGCGCCAAGCTCGTAAAAAGCCCTGACATAGACCGGCAGGGAGGAATAGAAAGGGGCCTTGTTTTCATACAGGTATTCGCATACCTCAGCTACGCTCCCCTCTTTTTTTACCTGCATATCCTTAAGATACGCCATGCCCGTACAGAGCCCAAGGAGCCCCGAGAAACGGTGCTCCGCTATGATTATCGCGGTTCCGAGCTCATTATGTATCTTTTCAAGTATCGAGACCAGCTTGCCGGCAGAAACAGGGTCAAGCATGGCCATAGGCTCGTCAAGCAGCAAAAGCCCGGGCTTTGTGCTCATTACCGAAGCCAGAAGCACAAGCTGCGCCTCGCCTCCCGAAAGCTCGGTCGTTTTTTTGTTGAAAATATCGTTAAGTCCGAAGAAGGAGCTCATCTCGGCCACCCTTCTCCTGATGTAATCGGAAGGATATCCGAGATTTTCAAGGCCGAAGGCCAGCTCATGCCAGACCTTGTCGGTGACTATGCTTTCGCGCACGTTCTGTGAAACATAGCCGGCCTCAATTCCGAGCCTGTTTTTCATGTTTTTAAGCAGGCTTGTCTTCCCGCTGCCGCTTTCGCCGCAGACAAGTATGAAATCGCCTTTTTTATATTCAACCGTGAGCTCAGGCATGTTCTCTTATCCTCCTTCCTTCAAGTCTGTTGTCAAATATTAACGGCAGGCACATAAGGAGAGCAAGCGTCAGATAGCCGGCCACGGCCTGCGGCGCAAATATCCTGCCGTAAACATAAGGGTAAAACCAGAATTTAAAGCTTCCCGCATACAAAAGAGCAAGATAGATGCCTGTAAAAACAAGCGACAGTGCAGTAAGGGCCGTATCCTCCGCCTCCCACTTATACGCGGAATACATTTTCCTTTTGGCAACGCCGTAGCCCCTCATTCTCATGCTTTCGGATCTCATCACGGAGCCCTCAAGCACCCATGTCAGCAAAGAGCCGAACACGGCCGTGCCGTTTTTGATCTTTTGTATGATTCCCCTGTTCCCGCCGGCAAGCATTCTCTGTATTCCCGATATTTCCTTTGCCTTTGCGGCAAATTCGGGCACAAAGCGAAGGGACATCGAAAGCATCAGCGAGAGCCTCGGCGAAAATCTGCCGAAAAGATAGAGAAGCTTATCGGTATCGAAGCAGTGGTTAAAGCAGGAAAACCAGGCAAGCACCGAGATCAGTATCATGGCGGCGTAAAGCCCGTAAAAGCAGGCCTCAAGGGTAAGAGGCTGGCCGTTATGAAACCTTGCAAGCACCGTGCGTCCCCGGTGGTTAAAAAGCGGATTTATCACTGCCGTAAGCAATGCCAGCACAAGCATCGTTCGCAGGAAACGAAGCATCCCCCCAAGGCCTTTAAGCTTTGCCAGCGAGGTTATTGAAAAAAACATGGACATAAACAGCACTGCCGGGTTCTTCGAAAACATCGATATGCCGGTGACGCACACAAAAAACACGAGCAGACTTACCGGATGTCTGCCCGTCAGAAAACCGGGTCTGATTTTGCTCCTGTTTATCTTCATGAATCTTTCATTTACGCTCACAAGTCTTTTCCCATGTCGCAGGTATAACGCCAGCTCACCACGTCACCGTCGGAAACCGTCTTTGCCGAACAGCCGAGCATCACAAACTCACCGTTTACCGAGTACTGCCAGCCGGACAGATTCCCGCCGTCAAACTCGTAAAGATCGGCAATTCCTTCAATATAGACAGTTTTAAATGCCGGAACATAATTATATTCCAGCGAGATATCATTTTCACGGCAGACTTTCTTTAAAACATCGAAAACCGTGTCGCCCTCGTCAAAATATACCGTCTCCCCTTCAAGTATCACACCGTCCTCCGGTATCAGTTTCCTGAGCTTCGGGTTCATACCGGAAAGCTTCGGAAGTATGGTTTTGCATTCTATGCTGACGGTACAGGAATACTGCCCCTTGTCAGCCTCCGAGGTGGGTGTAGGGGATATAGGTTTTTCCGGAGAGGCTGTTTCTTTAGGCGGTGTGATGGTTATAGGCTTTGTCGGTGAGACTGTTTCTTTAGCCGGTGTGA
>DFFN01000039.1 GCA_002369525.1 Lachnoclostridium sp. UBA3775
TGACCGTAGCCGCATTATAAGCCGATGCGCTAAGTGTGATACCGTCTCCCTTCTTTTCGAGGATTATATCGTCCTTGGGAGTTTTTTCATAAATAGTAACCGGCGAAAGATTTGTCGTAATAAACTGCCTGCCGGCGAATGTGGTGATCTCGTAATTGCTTGCTCCGTAGTAGGTTTCAGTAATTACGCACATAACGGAATATGTTTTTCCGTATCCGCGTTCCATAAGCGTGTGTCCGAGATGCGAAAGAGATTCGATCTCAAGTACATCTCCGCCGTTATTCAGGCCCCTGCGGTATTCCATCACATGGCTGTCTTCACTTAAAGTGAATTTCAGCTGTTCTCCTTTTGAATCATATACAAAGTATTCGTATCTTCTCTTCCAGCCTGCCGACATCCTTACGTCCATCGGCACAAATGACATTTTGCTGTCAGCGGAATAACTGAACTGAAGCTGTCCTTCCACGCGGGGATCAAGCTCGGCAATAGCAAGATCCGGGCATTTATCGGCTGTCAGTGTTGTATAACCGCCGTCCGGATAGATCACGATATGGGGTTCATAATCATCCGCACCGTGCTTGTTTTCAACCTTGTCTGAAAATGCTTTTTTCCAGTCGGCCTGCTTTGCCAGAACCTTTCCGCTTCCCTTGCCCGTATAGTAAGAAACCCAGGTATTGTCGGGATCTGCAATCGCTCCTTCAGGTATTCCCAGCTGTCCGTACTTCGGTGAATCTTCGATGGTATAGATTCTCAGATCGCTCTGGTGGTCAGACCTTCCGCAGAACAGAGCATCATTCCTGTGAAGGCTGAATTTACCCGAATGTATCACACATTCCGCGCCTTTGGCGATCTGCAGACAGTCTGCGCCGCCCTTGGCACTGATATGTCCTTCATTGATGGTAAGCTTTCCGCTCTTTACTTCTATCGCACCGTTTTTCTTATTGTTTTCGCCCCATGAAGAACGACGGCTGTTAAGTATATCCTCAAATCCGCGGCCTCTTACGGTACCTCTGTTGATGGTAACCGCACCCGATTCCACATGTATCGCGGTACTGTTGACATATTTCGAAGCAGAGCCCGTATAATCCGTGGCGCTGTCGTCTTCTCCCTTGATCACGGAATTAAGTCCGACAAAACCGTACTCAAGCTTGCTTCTTCCGCCGTCAAGCGTTCCGCCGTTCAATGTGAAGCTTCCGCCCTCAACACGTACGATGTCACGCTGCGGATCCACGCCGCCCCAGTGTTCGTTTTTGAAATAATCGTAATCCGAGCTGTCACAGATGTAGCCGTTAAGGTACACAACTCCCTTATCGCTGTCATCCCTGATTTCAAAATCAACACCCTCTTTAACGTAGAACAGCGCACAATACTCATCGGTAACGTCAGGATAGCTTGCAAAAAACTTGTGGCCGTTAAGGTTCAGTTTTTTATTTCCTTTTCCGAGAAAAATCGGGTTATATTTTTCATAGCTTGTGTATTGCGGACGCCAGCAGTTGCTTGTTCCGGAAAAGGCTATCTCCGCAGCGCCTGCCGTAAATACGTCGGCAGTTATCATAAGGGCCGCCTGTGTCATATCAACCTCGCACTTACCGAAAGCAACATCGATATCTTTTGTAAGTACAAGCTCGTAGTTGCCGTCCCTCTCAAGATATTTGTCAACATCCTCGTAAGTGGAAACCTCATACCTGGTATAGCTGACTGACTTGGCATTGTTTTGAGCGCCTGAAGCCGGTGCGAATGCCATGAGATTTTCTCCTATGCCGCTTGCAAGATACTCAAGCTTATCCGAAGCTGTTTCGGCCGCTGCCTTTTCCGGCAAAGCAGTCAATAATCCGGCCATAATCGCCAGTGACAGTAAATAACTAACTATTTTCTTCATTTTCAGTTCCTTTCCATGATGTATATGAAAAAAGCCAGAATATGTTTAAATTATAACATATTTTGGCTCTCAATAAATAATCCAAACGGACTATTTTTTATTTTTTCTCTCCGATGACTATACCTTTTATCCTTGCTTCTATCGCAAGCTCGGTACGGTTTTCGAAGCCGGTTTTTTCAAGCATGTGAGAGATATGCACACGCACTGTATTCGCGGAAAGACACAGTTTTTCGCCGATCTGAACATTGCCGGCGCCGGTCGTAAGCTCCCTCAGCACGCTAAGTTCCGATTCCGTCAGCTCGTCCGAGCTGATAAGTCCCAACTGCTTTGGCGGTGTTCTTAAGGGATATACCCTCTCGCCGTTCATCGTCCTGTCCATCACCGAAAGCATGTCGGTGCTGTCGGCCTCCTTATACCAGAAGCTGTCGGCATCGGCCGCCTTTGCCCTTTCGATGAAGCTGACCTCGGGCATCGAGGTCACAACGATTATCTTAACCGAAGGATAGCTTTTCTTAAGCCTCGCCGCAGCGGTAAGCCCGTCCGAGCTTTCCCTCATCATCACATCCATTATCACAAGATCGACGGGATATTTTGCACAGTATATATCTGCCATTCCCGCATCGTCTATCGCACAGACCAGTTCATATCTTCCGGAGCTTTTTACCAGATTTTCAAAAAATTTTCTCGAGATGGCCTGGTCGTCGACCACCATCACCTTTATCTTTTCCATCAATGCTTACCTGCTTCTTTTTATTGTGAGCTTAAACTGCGGCTTAGATGTTATCGTCATTTCCATGCCGCTCTCCTTTGAAAATTCGGAGAGATACATCAGTCCGCCTCTTGGCACAACGGCATTTTCGGGCACCTTCCCGTTGTTTGTTATTTCAAGGATTTTGCCATGGTCTTCATAGAACCTGACATAGAGCTCGTCACCGCCTGCATGCCTTATCGTATTGGTAAGGCACTCATGTATCGCCGTCTGTGCAAGCTTTGCGCCTTCCTCATCGTACCAGGCTTCGCCCTCGCCTGTTATCCTGACTCCAACCTTTTCGGCCGCGGCAAAAAGCGCATCATAACCGTCTTTGGCCTCTGTGCCTTCCGCTTCGGCATAGAAATCGCTTCCCGGCCAGAATTCACAAAGCTCACGCCTTGATTCTATGATGCTTTCTTCATCATAATAATTTTTCCTGATCTCGTTCAGATAATGCTTTGCGGCAAGCAGGAACTGGCCGAAGCTGTCATGGATTCCAAGCTTCATGTCAAGGATTTCCTTCTCCTCGGTCACTCTTGCGATATCCGAGTTAATGGCTCTCAGCCTTTCGTTCATTGCCGCAAGCGCGATATTCTCCTCCTTAAGCTCGGCATTCATGGTGTATTCCCTGCTTACGTCCTGCGCCGTTATCATACGGAGCGGAACGTCGCCCGCAACGATATCGCTGAACTTAAAAGCGATTATTCCGTCCTTGATCCGAACCACCGGATTGTCGCCGGTCTGAAGGAATTCGGCTCCGTGCCTTCCTCTGCCGTGCTTTAACGCCCACTCGAATTCTTCGCCGTTACTTAAGGTAATCCCGAAGAGCGTGTTGCAGATCGACTCCATCCTTGTATTTACAAGTCTTGTAAGACCGCCCTCGCCGTAGCAGCAAAGTCCCGCCGGAAGGCTGTCTATGCTTTCCTTAACGGAAAGCGGTGTTATGTGGTTTTTCTGATGATCGCTGACATTTTTAATGCCAAGCAGGCTGATAAAAAACAGAAGCATGGCATCGGCAAGAGCAAGGAACGCTTTCTGGTCAAGGAAGAAACCGATGCCGGCCACATCTTTCCTTTCTCCTCTGAAAACAAGCAGTGTACACTCAAAAACAAAAAACACCGCGAAGAACACGATAAGCCTCATTATAAGCCCCCACATGCTTCTCTTCTGTATAAACTGATAGAAAAGCACTGCCGAGTTGATAAAAAAAGCACAGAGCATCAGAAAAATTATGATGCCCGCGATAACGGGCGATTCAGTCAGGCTTTTCATGACTCGCCTCCCGTCCGTGCGCGGCGTATGAAGCTTCTTTCCGCGTAGCAGAAGCCCTTCTTGCCCTTGCTTTGTATTTCGCCGCCGTCCATCTTTATATTTATCTTCCTGTCGTTTACGCTAAGCCGTACATCAAGCCTTCCGGTTTTTCCGGTCATGCCTTCAAGCTGGTTTTCAAACCACTCATAGCAGGTTTTGACCTCGTCCGTACTAAGCTCAGCGCTTCCTTCATAGGAAAAGCTTAAATCCTCGATCAGATATGCTGCGCTCTTTACCGATTCCGAAATGCAGAGAACAAGCTCGTCTGTAGAGCTTTCTGCCCCGGGACACTCCTGTTCCATCAGTTCAAGGTTGCAGCGCCTTTTAATATATGCCGTGAGTACACAGGCCATCTTCAGCCTTTCGTCATAGTCGGGCGCTTCCACATCACCGATAAGCTCTTCTGCGGCCTGTATCTTCGGCGAAAGAAGACCGAGCGTTGAGGCATGAAGCTTTTCCCTGGTTTCGAGCCTGCTTTCTTCCTCCTTAAGCTTCTTTTCGGCATCAAGAAGGCTCTTTTCCTCAAGCAGCCTTTCCCTCGCTTCGGTAAGCTCCTCCGTGAGCCTGTTGATCTCGGTCATATCCTCAAGCCAGCAGAAGCTGCCTCCGCTTATCTTAAAGCTTCTAAGAACATGATCCGCGTCCGTATTTTCCGGTGCTTTTCCGATACCTGCAGGTTTTCCGTCTTTGTTCAGGAAATAGCCCTGCATTCCCGAGTTTTCGAGTATTTCACGGTATTTGCTGTTCGATGGAAGAAGCCCCGTCTCTATTGCGAATTCCCACATTCCGGTCAGCATGAAAATGCAGACCTCCGGAAAATTCACGACGGTTTTGTTTTTTATCTCCGGCTGCATGCCCGCAACAATAAACAAAAGCACGATACATCCGAACACTACGGGAAGCAAAGGAAGTATGATCCTTTTTTTGTTGCCGAAGCCTGCGCCGCGTTTATAAAGAACAAACAGTGACGCCAGAATAAGCCCGGCGGCAAAAATCACATATATGTAGTAAACCGGGCCGTGAGTATAGTCATTATTCCAGTTTTCAAAATCTTTTTTAAATTTAAAGGCCAGACGGTGATGATCGTTTAAAAGTATTACCGCACAGATCAGCCCCGAGGGTATCAGAAGAAGCTTGTATCTACCGACCGCCACTTCGTTTTTGATCCTGCCGACATGGAGCGATATATAAAACGAAATCAGCGCTGCCATGAGCATCGGTATGTAATATGTATACCACAAAAACCTTTGTATGCCCGACCCTTCCTTGGCCACATCATATTTAAATATCTGGATACACAAAAGAAGAAGCATGCAGCCAACAAGCCCGATGAAAAGGAGCCTAAGCTCCCTGTTCATGAGGCGTCTCAGTGCCATGCTTCCCCATATACATACGAAAAAGCCCACCAGCAGAAGGTCAAAGCCTTCGAACAGATAGTTGTCACGTATTATCATTCCGGATAAGAGTATAAAAACGAGTATTCCTATAAATGCTAAAAACCTTACGGAAATCCTCCTGTTTTCATTCATCTTCTAAACTTCCTTCATCTCGATACATTTCTTCGGACAGTTGTCGGTACAAGCTCCGCAGGACAGGCAAAGGTGACGGTCAAGCTCCCACTTCTTTTCCTTTCTGTCTACAGTAAGCGCTCCTACAGGACATTTCTTTGCACAGAGGGTGCAGTATACACAGACCTCGGGATTCATCTGAGGGAAGCTGCCGTGGATCTCCTCCTCGGCCTTCTTGACAGCCTCTACCAGCTTCTCCTCGGTCTTTCCTGCGCCTTCCATTGTTATGCAGCTCTTCGGACAGTTGTTAAGACAGAGTCCGCACGCAATACAGCGGTCGGTATTGACACGCCAGATCTTTTCCTTGCGGTCAACGGTGAGGGCCTGCTCGGGACAGTTCTTTGCACACAAGGTACAGTAAACGCACTTTTCGGGATCGTACTTGGGATATACGATACCGTGTTTTGTCTCTTCTGCTGCACCGGCTGCCGATGCTTCGGCAGCACCTCCGGCTGAGGTTTCAGCCGACTTCGCAAGCACCTTCTGTCTCTGCTCGAGTACTGCGGCTGTCTTCTTCCTTCTTGCCTCTGCCTCAAGCGGCGTCATCATTTCTATGCACTTCTTCGGGCAGTTATGCTCGCAGAGGCCGCAGGCGATGCAAAGCGTCTCGTCAAGCTGCCATATCTTTTCCTTGCGGTCCACGGTAAGCGCCTGAACCGGACATTTTTTTGCACAGAGGGTACAGTATACGCAGAGCGCGGCATCCATCTGAGGCACACGCTTTTCAACCTCTTTGTGCTTTATGGTCTGGACCTTTGAACCTCTCGGCTTAGTGTAGCCCGGCACTATCTTAAGACAGTTCTTGGGACATTTTTCGACGCAGTAGCCGCACTGTATGCAGTCAAAGCGCGAAATTATCCAGTTTCCGCTTCGTTTGTCTACGTCAATTGCTCTCGGAGGGCACACCCTGGCACACATCGAGCAGAGTATGCAGTTATCAAAATCAATCTCGACGTGACCTCTTGTTGCCTCCGGATAGTCGTAGGGCTTTTCCGGATAATCTATTGTGACGGGCTTCGAAAACATGTTTTTAAGTGCCGTGCCCGCAAATTGCAAGGGAGTTTTCATTTATACCTCACCGTATTTATCTCTCCGTACACGAGATGCACGGGTCTATTGAATGTACATAAAGCGGCACATCCGCAAGCTTTGCGCCTTTAAGTATCGCTACCATGGGAGCAATATTTGCAAAGGTAGGTGTCCTGAGCCTTACCCTGTCAAGGAACTTGGTACCGTTGGCCTTGACATAATATACCGCCTCTCCTCTCGGCTGTTCGAGACGCATCGCGTATTCGCCGTCGGGATTTCCCTTCACCTGAACCGACAGAGGGCTGTCGGGCATTTTCTCTATGCACTGCCTGATTATCGAAAGCGACTGGAAGATTTCCTCTATTCTCACCTTGGTTCTGGCATAATTATCGCCCTCTTCGGCTGTTATGACCTCAAAATCCATGTCCCTGTAGGCAAGGTAACCGCTCTCGCGTATGTCTAAGTGAACGCCGCTGCCCCGAAGGAAGGGTCCGACCGCGCCCATGTCAAGCGCCTGCTGCTTTGTAAGTATGCCCGTTCCGCGAAGCCTCTTATTTACCGTCAGGTCATTAAGGAAGGTCTTTGCAAGAGCCCTTACATCCTTTTCGAGATCGGCAAACCTCGTTTTAAACGAGGCAAGCATGTCGGGTTTTATGTCCTTTAAGACCCCGCCGACCTTATTTACGGAAAAGATACAGCGTCCGCCGGTGGATTCCTCAAACATGTCAAGCACCTTTTCGCGGTAACGCCAGCTCTGGTAAAACAAAGCCTCAAATCCGAAGGCATCGGCATAAAGACCGAGCCAGAGAAGATGGGAATGCACTCTCGACATCTCGGCCCAGAGCATGCGCAGGTATTTTGCCCGCACGGGTATATCTATGTTCATGACATGCTCCACCGCCTCGCAGTAGCCCATGCCGTGCATGAACGAGCATATGCCGCAGGTACGTTCCACGACATATACCATTTCATTGAAATCTTTTTTCGTTACCAGGGATTCCAGTCCTCTGTGGATAAAACCTATGGAAGGTATCGCATCCACAACGGTTTCATCCTCAAGCACCAGATCGAGCTGAATGGGCTCCGGCAGCACGGGATGCTGGGGTCCGAAGGGTATCACGCTTTTTTTTGCCATAATCTTTCCTTTTAATGCAATATATCAGAAATTTCCTGTCAGTCACGTTTGAAACTTGCTTTTTCATAGGGCGAAACATAGGGTGTTTCATCCTCGATACGGTACAGCCTGTGGCGGTACCCGTCCATTTTCACGTTTATCTTCACGCCGAAAAGCTCGATCGCCTCATTCTCATAAGGCGTAGCATAGGGATAGAGCTCTCCTATCGACGGTACAAGCTCATCCGGTTCGCAGATAAGCTTTATGTTCTCAACATTGTAATCTCCCATGTCGAACATGTAGACTATCTCAAAATGCCTGTCAACATAGGTGCAGAAAAGCTGCAGAAGCCTTCTGCCCCTGTCATGCATGTCAACGGCGATGGGAAGAAGGTTATGGGGCTCTATCTCACGCCATTTCTGTTTTGCTTCATAAAATTCAGTCATTTTTCGTACCATTCCGCAGGCGTGGTGTCCGTCCGGTGAGGCGCCTGCTGCGTCACCGCTTCAGCCTTAAGCTTTTCAACAAAAAGCTTTTTTGCCGCAACAACACCGTCAATTATCGACTGCGGTCTCGCGGCACAGCCGGGAACATAAAGATCGACGGGTATGACGGTATCGGTTCCGCCGAGTATATTATAGCATTCCTTAAAAATTCCGCCCGTGCAGGCGCAGGTTCCGACAGCCACGACAACCTTGGGGTCGGGAATCTGGTCGTACAGCTCTTTTATTATGTGGCGGTTCATTTTGTTCACGCCGCCCGTAACCAGGAAAATATCGGCGTGCATCGGGTCTCCCGTGTTTACGACACCGAAGCGTTCCACATCATAGACCGGAGTCAGACAGGCCAGAACCTCAATGTCACAGCCGTTACAGCTCGATCCGTCGTAGTGCAGGATCCATGGCGCTTTGGATATGTCTTTGCTCATGATTCACCTCAAATCAGCTGCAGCACAATTATATTTATGCCGCCGAATACTATCGTTACAAACCAGCTGCTTTTAAGCATCTGCTCCCAGCTAAGCCTTGCGCACGAGTTATCTATCAGGATTTCGACAAAGTATGCGACGGTCATTGCGATCACCGCCGCAACATAGCTGAGCGGGCTTCCGTTCACGAAGAACAGTCCGACTATCGCTGTCAGGAAAACCTTTTCATACCACTCCGAGATCTCGAAAATGCCAAGCATCGGACCCGACATTTCGGTCGTGATTCCCTTGACTATCTCCTGGTGCGCATGATGCGAGGTGGAAATGTCAAAGGGTGATTTGCGGAGCTTTATGGTCATTATGAACATGAACCCGATGAAGATCCCGGGAAGCCTTACTATCGGAAGCAGGCCGCCGGCAGTGGCTATGCTCAAAACATCAAAATCACCGCTTGCCAGATAGAAGCCTACCGCAGTCAGAAGCACCATAGGCTCATATGCCATCATCTGCAGCATCTCGCGGTTTGCACCGAGAAGGGAATAAGGCGAATGGGTGCAGCTTCCGGCCGCCACAAGAAACATCGATGCGGTCGTCAGCGTAAAGAATGCAAGCAAAAGGTCATAGCCCGCAAAAATAAGCGCTCCCGTCATGACGACAAAGAAGAAGTAGGAAATCACAAGAAAGTTCTGCCCGCCATTGACCTGCTGGCTTTTCTTCGAGAAAAGCTTTTTTACGTCCCTGAAGGACTGCCAAACGGAAGGACCCTTTCTTCCCTGCATCCTCGCGCCTATCTTCCTTTCAAGTCCGGAAAGGAAGCCGCCTATAAACGGGGCGAGCAATAAATATCCGATTGTCCAAATTAATCTTACCAGCATATACTATCGTTCCACCTTTATTCGCTGCCTTAAGCTCAGATAAAATACAGGAGTATGCTTGCCACAAGTCCCGCACCGAGGATCACCGTTCCGATTATTATCGACGGCATTAAGATCCTTGACTCGCCTAAATAAGTTTCCATATAGAAATTTGAAAGCTCAAGATGGCTTTCGTCACCGTAAGCATTCTGAAATGCGCGTCCGCCCTGGCGGTTAACACCGGCGATATAGGCGGGCACCGTCTTTCTTTTGACCGTTCTGTCATAAAGCCAGGTAAAGAGCGGCACAAGGAACAGAAGTGCGACAAGTATTATCATCAGCATGCGGTTGCCTCTCGAAAGGAAGGAAACCTCCTTCTGATATTTCTCGTTGATATAACGTCCGACAAAATGTTCGGAAATATAGGAAAACGAAACGCAGAGCATGATGACAAGAAAGGCATGTATATACATCGAAACATACTGACCTGCACTTGTCTTGTCCTCCTTAGGCTGGCACTCCGAATTATACGAAACAAGCTTGCACAGCCATTTTGTCCAGTAATAAAGCGTTGTCGAGCTTCCGAAGGCAATAAGGATAACAAGGAAAACATTGCTCTTTCCCGCATCGACAAAGGCCTTTAAGGCAGCCCATTTAAAGATCAGCATTCCGAAGGGCGCAAGATACATTCCGATGATACCGAGTATCATTATCTCCGCAAGACGGCGAAGTCGAACAATGAGTCCTGCCATATCCTCTATGTCCCGGCTGTGCGAGGAATTCTCGACCGCACCGACACACTGGAAAAGCATAGATTTTGTAACCGCATGGAAAATTATCAGAAACATCGCAGCCCAGATCGCACCGGGAGTTCCTACTCCGGCGCAGGTAACTATCAGGCCGAGATTTGAAATCGTCGAATATGCAAGTACTTTCTTT
>DFFN01000121.1 GCA_002369525.1 Lachnoclostridium sp. UBA3775
AGAAGGAAGGAAAGAAGCGCATGCGCCAGATCGGAAATGTCGAAATTCCCCAGTCTGCGTTCATGAGCGTACTGAAGCTTGACGAAGAGTAGAAAAAGGGCAATGAGGTGTAAGATGCATCTTTATATTCATATTCCTTTCTGCATAAAAAAATGTCTTTACTGTGACTTTCTCTCTGTCTCATATGACAAGGAGAAAGTCTCTTTATATGTAAAAAGCCTGCTTAACGATATCAGGCTTTCTGCAAAATCACTACAAAACGATAACGGATCAAAAATCACGATAAATACAATATATATCGGTGGCGGGACCCCGGGAACACTTACTCCTGATGAAATCACCGCAGTAATGAACTGTATATATGATTACTTTACAGTTTCCGAAAATGCCGAAATCACTGTTGAAGTAAATCCCTGCACTGTTACAAAAGAAAAGCTTGCCGCCTATAAAAATGCCAGCATTAACCGCATAAGCATGGGCGTGCAGTCATTTAACGACAAAACCCTTAAAACTCTGGGGCGCGTACATGATGCGCTGACGGCGGTAAAGGCCTATAAAATGATAAGAAATGCGGGTTTTGAGAACGTAAATCTTGACCTGATTTCCTGCGTTCCGGGCGATGGCGGATTTGAAAATAATATGACAGCCAATGACCCTGCAATCAGTGAAATAGAAAATTACGGCAATGCTGATCCCGCAAAAAAATTTGCAATTGCCGAAAGGCTTGTTTCGGAGGGAAGGATTAATTCTTTTTACGACAGTCTGAATCTGATGGCCTTTCTTGCTCCCGAGCATATCTCTGTTTACCAGCTTATAATAGAGGAAGGAACCCCGTTTTATACGCTGTACGGTAACGGGTCTGATCTGTTGCCTGATGAGGACGGGCAGGCTGATATATATATGAAAACCTCCGATTTCCTTAAAAAACGAGGCTACGATCACTACGAGATTTCCAATTTTTCAAAGCCGGGCTATGCATCGCGCCACAATACTGCTTACTGGCTGCAGCATGACTATATCGGCTGCGGTTTGGGTGCTAGCGGCACTGTATATATAAAGGATGAAAATGATCATTTATGTGCTGCAAACAGGTACAGAAAAATCTCAGAAATTCCGGAATATATTAATATCCTTTCCGGAGCCGAACTGCCGGAAACAGAGCAGAAGACCCTGGAAATTTCCGAAAATTTAACAAAATCCGACCTGATTTCCGAACATATCATGCTTGCCATGCGCATGCGCCCGGGCTTTTCTCCTGAAAAGTTTGAAAAACTTTACGGCGACGATGATGACTCGGTAAGGCAAAAACTCAGGGAAAATATCAGAATACTTGAGAAATATATGCCCGAATTCATAAACTTTGACGGTGATTATTATTCGTTTACCGAGAAAGGTTTTCTCGTAAGCAATACAATACTGAGTGAGCTGATATAAAGCTGTTAAGAAATAATTACAAAATTTTATATTTTTACTTGACAAAAACAGTACAAAGTGGTATCTTATGTAATAGATGTTAGCACTCCAAAGATGCGAGTGCTAACAAGCGAAAAGGAAGAGGCTATGAACGAAGAACTTGACGGTAGAAAACAATCTATTCTGCTGGCGATAATCAAGAATTATCTCGAGAGCGGCGAGCCTGTTGGTTCAAGAACGATTTCCAAAATCGAGGGAATCGAGGTGAGCTCGGCAACGATACGTAACGAGATGAGCGATCTTGAAGAGCTTGGCTACATTATCCAGCCCCACACTTCGGCAGGCCGGATTCCGACCGATAAGGGCTATCGTTTCTATGTCGACCTGATGATGAGCGAAAAAGAAGCAGAGATCGCCAACATGAAGGTAATGCTCGACAAGAAGGAACATAAACTTGATACGGTGCTTAAAGAGGCTGCAAAGCTGATAGCGGAAAATACCAATTATGCATCGATGATAACAACACCGATGATACAGGAAAAGAAGCTGAAATTCATACAGCTTTCCGCCATTGATAAAACAACGCTTCTGGTCGTTGTGGTTCTTGAAGGCAATCTTGTTAAGAACAAGATGGTTTCGCTGAAGGAAGAACTCAGTTCCGAAACGGTTCTGAAGCTTAACCTGATGCTGAATACCTTCCTGCAGGGACTTAACCAGACCCAGATAAATATCGGTCTGATAAAGAAGATGAAGGAGGAATCCCTCGGTTACACTTCGGTGCTGAGCGATATAATCGATGCAATAGCCGAAACCTTTACGGAATATGATGATGTGGATCTCTACACAAGCGGTACGACAAACATTCTGAAATATCCGGAACTGAGTGAGGCGGGAGGAGTTTCAAACCTGCTTTCAGTGATTGAAAATAAGGATCAGCTCCGCGAACTTATCTGTGCCGAAAATGTAGAGAACGGAAACGGTAAGATCCAGGTCTACATCGGCGACGAATCACCGATTGAAGCCACCAAAAACTGTTCGGTGGTCACAGCAACTTATCAGCTTGAGGAAGGCGTATACGGAAAGATCGGCATTGTGGGTCCCAGACGAATGAACTATGAAAAAGTGGTTGATTCTCTTAAGAACCTGATGAACGAGCTTGACGATATATTCAATAAAGAAAGAGAGTAAGGAGTGAGTAAATTGGCTGAGGTAAAAAAAGAAAAAAAACAGCCTGAGGAAACCGCTGAGGAGCTTAAGGAAACGGTAAAAGATACCGGAGAAGAAAGTCAGGCCGTGGAAAATACAGAAGCTAAAAGTGAGGAAAAACCGTCGGATAACAAAGACGGAAAAAAGAAAAAGAAGAAAGACAAGGATAATAAGGAAAAAGAGGTCAAAAAAGATCCGCGTGACGAAGAAATCGAGGACTTAAAGGACAGGCTGACAAGAAACCTTGCGGAGTTCGACAATTTCAGAAAACGTTCCGAAAAGGAAAAATCACAGATGTTCGGTCTTGGCGAAAAAAGTATCATTGAAGCGATACTTCCGGTTGTTGACAATTTCGAAAGAGGTCTTGCAACAGTTTCGGCCGAGACACTTGAAAATGACCCGTTTGCATCGGGCATGGAGAAAACCTACAGACAGCTGATGAAGGTTTTTGAAGATGTCGGTGTTAAGGAAATAGAAGCTCTCGGAAAGGAATTCAATCCTGATCTTCACAATGCAGTAATGCATGAGGACAACGATGAATTCGGTGAAAACACTGTTTCCGAGGTGTTCCAGAAAGGCTACACACTGAATGATGTTGTTGTGAGACACAGCATGGTAAAGGTAGCCAACTAAAGAAAGATAAAAAGAAAAGAGGTAAAAGGTTATGGGAAAAATAATTGGTATCGATCTTGGAACCACTAACAGCTGCGTAGCGGTTATGGAAGGCGGAAAGCCTGTAGTTATCGCAAATGCCGAGGGTTCAAGAACAACTCCTTCGGTAGTTGCATTTACAAAAACCGGAGAAAGAGCAATCGGTGAGCCTGCAAAACGTCAGGCAGTCACAAACTCCGACAAGACAATTTCTTCAATTAAGAGACACATGGGAACAGATTTCAAGGTAGTGATCGACGATAAGAAGTACACTCCTCAGGAAATCTCCGCCATGATACTTCAGAAGCTTAAAGGCGATGCCGAAAGCTATCTTGGCGAGAAAGTAACGGAAGCAGTTATAACCGTTCCCGCATATTTCAACGATGCACAGCGTCAGGCAACGAAGGATGCGGGCAAGATCGCAGGTCTGGATGTAAAGCGTATCATCAATGAGCCGACGGCAGCAGCACTGGCTTACGGTCTTGATAACGAGAAAGAGCAGAAGATCATGGTCTACGACCTCGGCGGTGGTACCTTTGATGTG
>DFFN01000079.1 GCA_002369525.1 Lachnoclostridium sp. UBA3775
GTACAGTTTGTGCTTGCATTTAATGAGGCCGGAGATTTCTTTGATATGAAGGGCAGCGTGCTTGACTTCTTTGAAGAGGTAGGAATGACAAAGAGAGCCACATTTAAGGCATCCGGCAAGCCGTTCCTTCATCCCGGACGTCAGGCTGAGATCTGGTACAGGAACGAGTGTGTCGGGTATATGGGTGAGCTTCATCCCGAAGTGGCCGACAATTACAGGATAGGCGGAAGGTCATATGTGGCGGTAATCGACATGCCGAAGATCGTGAAGCTTGCCGATTTTGACATAAAGTACAAGGGACTTGCGAAATTCCCTGCAGTAACACGAGATTTAAGTATGGTAGTGAAGAAGGATGTTACCGCAGGCCAGATCGAAGAGACCATAATCAAGAATGCCGGAAAGCTTCTTGAAAGCTGCGAACTGTTTGATATATACGAAGGCAGCCAGATCAGGCCGGGATTTAAGTCGATGGCTTATTCGATCAGTTTCAGGGCCAACGACAGAACACTCGGTGAAAACGATATCACACCTGTAATGGAGAAGATACTTGCAGGTCTTGCAAAGCTGGATATCGAGCTCAGAGCGTAAATTATGAACTTTTGGTTAAAAGAGCACGTGCAAAGCCGCGTGCTCTTTATTTGTCTTGACATTCCATCCCTAAAAAGGTAGAATATAAAGTGGCGTGTTTTGTGCCGGAAAGTTGAAGAAGTTTGATTTTGGAGACGTCACTATGAAAAAAATAATTTTGATATCACTTGCCTTTATGCTTGTTTTTTGCTCATGCGGGGGCTATGAGAAGGGAACCGACGATTATAAAAAGGAAGAATCCGCAACCGCTTCAGATGCCCGGAAGTCAAGTGATGAATATACAAAGGAACTTAATGAAAAACTGAAAAAAATCCAGGATCTGATCGATGAAAATTATCTGGATTACCAGGATAAAAACATAGATCCGGAGGATGCATATCAGAGTGCGCTCGTTGGTTATGTTGCTGCACTCGGAGACAAATACTCAGCTTATTATCCGCCCGAAAAAAGTCAGGAATATACCCAGGCCATTGAAGGCAGCTTTGTCGGCATCGGTGTTTATGCGGTGTTTAACGAAGAAGAGAAAAGGGTGGTTATCGCCGGAGTGATGGACAACGGCCCCGCAAAGGAAGCCGGCCTGTCAGAAGGCGATATCATCATGAAGATAGACGGCAAGGATATGGCGGGAGTAAGCCTTGATGACGTGGTTGCGCTGATGAAGGGCGTTGAAGGCACAAGGGTAAAGGTCTCCGTTAAAAGAGACGGAGAGGAACATGAATATGAGCTTATCAGGAGAAAAATAGAAACTCCGACCGTGGCTTATGAGCTTTTTGAGGAAAAGGTCGGATATGTTGCTATTTCCGCCTTTGATACCGTTACCGTCAAGCAGTTTTCGGAAGCCATTGACAATCTCACCGAGCAGGGTATGATCGGTCTGATCATTGACCTCAGAAACAACGGCGGAGGAAATCTTTACAGTGTTACCGAACTTTCGGACAAGCTGATAGATAAGGACAAGATTGTACTTTATACGATAGACAGTAAAGGCAAAAGAGAGGATTCGCTGACAAAAAGAGACGATAAGATCGATGTTCCTGTTGCCGTACTGGTTAATGAAAATACCGCGAGCGCAGCAGAGGTTTTTGCCGGCTGTCTCAGGGTACATTTAAATGCAAAGCTTGTCGGCAGCACTACCTTTGGAAAAGGAATTATGCAGCAGGTCTTCCCGCTTGGCGACGGATCGTCAGTCAAGCTTACGATGGCAAAGTGGTATCTGCCCGATGACAGCAACATACAGGATGTAGGGCTTGTACCTGACATCGAGGTTACACAGTCGGCCGATTCCGACAAGGACGATGTTCTTGAAAGCGCTGTATCTTATCTCACGGAGGCACAGTGATTTGATAAGATTCAGGATATTTTCCGTAGCGGCACTTGCATGGATGGTCGTTATCTTTATGTTCTCGGCGAAAGATGCCACAAGGTCGACGAAGGACAGTAACGAGGTTGTTGAAATTATCGGTGAGATAATATATGAGGATTTTGATAATCTTGATGCCGAAGAAAAACAGGTGTTTATCGATAAAACGGACCATGCAGTGAGGAAAACGGCTCACGGACTGGAGTATATGTTGCTCGGAGTCCTGCTGATGAATGCGGGGCTTGGGCTTAAGAACAGAAAGAAAACAGCGGCATTTCTGAGCTTTATTACAGGCTCTTTATATGCCGCAAGCGATGAAATACACCAGCTATATGTGCCCGGAAGGGCAGGGATGGTAACAGACTGGCTGATAGACAGCGGAGGAGTCCTTGCAGGAGTGGCCGCGGTGTCTGTAACAGCGTTGTTGATTCGACGTAAAAAGGAGGCAACATGAATACTGTACTGGTATGTGATGACGAAGAGGATATTGTAAATGCAATCTCGATATATCTTCGCAGTGAGGGCTACGGCGTTGTCAAAGCCTTCAACGGAAGCGAGGCCGTAAAAAAAATCAGGGAAAACCCCAATATTAATCTTGCGATACTTGATATCATGATGCCTGTCATGGACGGACTTACGGCATGTAATGAGATCAGGAGCTTCAGCAACATGCCCATCATACTTCTTACCGCAAAAGCAGAGGATTCGGATAAGGTCATCGGACTTAACATAGGGGCCGACGACTATATAACAAAGCCTTTTAATCCTGTTGAGCTTCTTGCGAGAGTACGTTCATCGCTTCGCCGTTTTGTCGTGCTCGGCGGTGAGGTCAGCGGAAGCAAGGTCATTACAATAGGGAACATCAATCTTGACGATGACAAAAAGCGCGTAACGGTCGATGATAATATAGTTAACCTTACGCCGACAGAGTTCGGTATACTTAAATATCTTATGCAGAAGAAGGGCAATGTATGCTCTCCCAAGGATATTTATAAGTATGTCTGGGGCGATGAGCCCGTAGGCGCGGAGGGAGCCGTTGCGGTACATATCAGGCATCTTCGCGAAAAACTTGAGATCGATCCCGCCAATCCCAGATATATAAAGGTAATGTGGGGACAGGGCTATAAAATAGAGGAGTAAGCGGATAATGGATTACAGCATAAAGGGAAAAGCCGGTAAAGTGATGGGCTATGTTGTGGCATGGCTTATGTTTTCCGTATTCTCTTTTCTGATTTATTACATGATTTACTCCGGAATGTTCTCGAGAGGCTTTAATTATGTCTGGAACCGTTTTCTGGACAAAAAGGTTTATAACGACGTATCATATCTCGCGGACAGCTATTGCTACGACTACCTTAAAGCTAAAAACCGCGAGGAACGTTACGATGAACGTTTTTATGCCGAAAAGCTTAATGTAAGGAATACCAATCTTCGCTTTTCCTGTGCGCTTAACGACGAAGACAATACTCAGATTCCCGGCAATTATGATCCCACGGAGTCAAAGCAGTTCATAAAAAACTATGAAATCGAGCTGAAGACCATTGAGGACACAAAGATAAGCTATGTTTTCAACTGGCTGCAGTTCAAGGCCTTTTTCCGTGAGCTTGACGATCACAGCAATTACAATATCAATGCCGACGGCGATAATTACTACGTTGAACTCATTTCGGAATCGGACGAAAACTATGTGGCAAGCTTTCAGTGCTACATCCCGGCCGAACTCACGGCGAGGGACGGTTATTATCATCTGAACTTCTGGCTTAAGAAGCTTTATAATTTCAGACATGCGATATTTTTACTTGCGGTTCTTTCGTTTGTGACCGTACTATATCTGGCCGTAAAGCTGATCATGTCGGCGGGACTTAACGAAAAGGGCGGTAAGACCTGTCTTAGGACCGCGGATATGGTTCCGCTTGATGTATTTACTCTGGCATGCTTTGCTTCAGCCGGGCTGCTTTTAAGATATGCCGTTAAGCTTACCGCGCGCATACCGGTGAGGGTAAGCGTCGCAGGAGTCATTTACGATATCATGATGTTCGGTCTGGCAATGATAATCTGCGGGCTGATAATTCTTGAGTATTCCTTGTCCCTTACGGTGAGAATTCGCAGAAATACCTGGTTTGAAAACAATGTGCTTTACCGCTTTGTCCTTGCGGTCATGCATGTAAGTACAAGGATAGTAAAGGCTTTCGGGAACCTGAGGGCTTTCTGGAAGGTGGGTCTTTGTTTCCTTGGCGTGAACCTTACGGTCGGCGGCCTTGGCACGATTATTTTCATGGCAGGAGAAAAAAACGGTTATCTGACGGCCCTTGCCATAATCATGTGGACCTTAATAGCAATACTTATAGTGTATGAGATCGTGGTTCTTTACAATATCAATATACTCGAAACGGCCTGCAACACGATAGCGGACGGTAAGCTTGATTTCAAGATTAAGGAGCACCTTCTTCTCTGGCCGTTCAGGCGTACCGCCGATTCCATTAACCACATTTCAGACGGTATGAAGATTGCTCTGCAGGACCAGATCAAGAGCGAGCATTTTAAAACAGAGCTTATCACAAACGTATCTCATGACATAAAGACACCGCTTACCTCGATAATCACCTATGTGAATCTTCTCCAGAAGAGTCAGGTCAACGGTGCGGAAGCAGAGGAATATCTTGACGTGCTTGAAAGACAGTCCGACAAGCTTAAAAAACTGATTGAGGACCTCGTTGAAGCCAGCAAGGCTTCGACAGGAAATATCGAACTTAGCATGAGCGATATCGAGATAATACTGTTTGTCGAGCAGGCGATCGCTGAATATGATGAGAGATTTAAGGCAAAGGAACTGAAGCTCGTTTTTGACAAACCCGACGAGGACTGGGCCGTACATGTTGACGGACAGCAGCTGTGGAGGGTAATAGACAACCTTTTCAGTAACATATGCAAGTATTCCCTTGAAAAAACAAGGGTATTTATCGAACTGAGGAAGGAAGAGGAATACTCCTTCCTGAGTGTAAAAAACATTTCGGGCTATGAGCTCGAGTTAAGCTCCGAGGAACTGACCGAAAGATTTGTAAGAGGCGATAAGTCAAGACACACGGAGGGCAGCGGACTTGGACTTTCGATCGCAAGAAGCCTGTCGGAAGCGATGGGCGGCGCATTGAACATAGAAACTGACGGAGATCTCTTTAAGGCAATTTTAAAACTTAAAAATGCCGGAGCGGAAAATGAAGAAGACGGTAAAAAAGAAGAGCAGCACAACTAAAAACACAGTCAGGAAACAAAGCGGCAGCAAAAAGAAAAGGACGGCAAAGGATATTTTGCTGGTAATCCTTTTTATCATATATTTTGCCGTTCTGATGTATTTTCTTTTTTTCAGCGAGAGGTACGGCAGGAACATAAGAAGCAGCGAGTACCGCTACAACCTGAAACCTTTTAACGAGATAAAAAGGTATATCCGATATAAAGACAAGCTTAAAACCGAGCTTTTTGTGGTCAATATAGTCGGAAATATACTGGTCTTTGCGCCTCTCGGCTATTTCATACCCAGACTCCATGAAAAACTAAGAAGTTTTATAAAGGTTTTCTTCGTATGCGCATTTATCAGCCTTACAATCGAGTCGCTGCAGCTTGTGATCAGATGCGGCAGCTACGATGTGGACGATATGATACTTAATGTATTCGGAAGCTGTCTCGGCTATATTTTCTTCGCTCTTACATCAAGTAAAAGCAGAAAAAAGCATACTGTGAGAAAAGGAAGAAAAACCGGAAAATGAAAGCATATTATATAAACGAGAAAAAATCCGAAAAGAAAAGATATTCCGGAAGACATAAGTCAAGAACGGGAGCGCTTGCGCTTACCGTGGGGCTTATAGTGGTGGTCATCAATGTATCCCTGATTCCGATGTCGGCCGGGGGAAGCGCAGACTCCGACATGGTTCCCGGACTTGCTTTTTTGAATCTTATCCTTTCGGTTTGCGGAATGACGATATCAGTCCGTGGAATTAAAAACCATGCAGAACAGTATGCCATGGCTTTTGCCGGACTTTTGATAAATACGATAATGTTTATCGGTATGGTCTGTCTCTACTTTATCGGATTATAAGGAGCATTTATGGAAAACATTTTTTTTGACGAAAGATACATGATGGCCGTAAAAAGGATAGCGGACATGAAGAACGAGTATCCTGAGAGCCGGTTCAATGATTATTTCAATGTCGTATCAGATCTTATCGTAAGGCTGGACGGAGTGATGCCTGCGGTTAAAAACGGAGATTACAGGCTGCTTGACGAAGCCCTAAAGAAGCAGCTGATCGATGGGCTTTACAGCGATATACTCCCGGAAAACTACGATGCATCCTATGCAAATCCTGATGTGGCCGTGGAAAAATTCGGAAAATGCGGAAAGCTTCTATCTGCGCTTTATTATATGCTGATAGTCGAGATTCCGAAGGTTTTTATTGCTTCAAAGTGGGAAATGACGGTGCTGTATGAGCTTGTCATTGAAATCTACGGGATCATTCACGGAGACGAAGCCGACAAGTCTGCGGCTGTTAG
>DFFN01000037.1 GCA_002369525.1 Lachnoclostridium sp. UBA3775
TACGTGGGAATAACGAGAGCAAGAAAGAAGCTGACTTTTACCTGCGCCAAGCAGAGGATGGCTTTCGGAGAATTACAGTTTAATCCGACCTCAAGATTTGTACTGCACGAGATACCAAGACACATGTTAAATATTAAGGGCCATGCCCATGAAGCGTATATGAAAGATATGGAAGAGAAAAAAGAAGAACGCCGCCGCAGCTTTGATTCCGGCAGGCTGTTTGCAAAGGGACCGTATGAGAATCCCTACACCGAAAAAATAAAAGTAAGAGAAGTTGAACTGCCGGACAATCCGTCACTCGGTTACAATACCGGGGACACGGTAGAGCATGCCCGCTTCGGTAAAGGCACAGTTAAGGAAATCACCAAAGGCAAAAAGGATTTCGAGGTCACCGTAGAGTTTGAAAGCGGTACCAAGAGGATGCTTGCAAGCTTCGCAAAACTTAAAAAGTGCTGAAAAAAACACATGTTGAATGAAAAAATATTGACAAGTAGTTTTTAAAACCATATACTATATTATGGTGGCTGAGTGCAACCTAAACAGTAGGATATGGAGAAGCATAATGAGTATTAAATGGAAAGATTATATGAAGGAACTGCAGAAGACTCTGCAAAGTACCGACTATATAAAACCCTACGATATCCCGAACATAGATCTGTACATGGATCAGGTGACAAGCTTCATGGATAAGCATCTTGAGGCCTCAAAGCGTTATGAGGACGACAAGCTGCTGACAAAGACCATGATCAACAATTATACCAAGAACAGCCTGCTGCCTCCTCCGGATAAAAAGAAGTACAGTATGGATCATATGTACCTGCTTGTCTTTATTTATTATCTGAAAAATTTCCTGAGCATAAGCGATGTAAAGTCGATAATCTCACCAATGTCTAAGATGTTTTTCGGTGACAAGGGAGGAATTTCCCTTGATGAGATATACAGTCAGGTTTTTCAGATCGAGGAAGAAATGTCCTATGGCCTTGCCAAGGATGTAATGAGAAAGTTTGTGAAATCAAAAAGAACCTTCGAGGAGGTTGAAGGTGAAGATGAGAGAGAATATCTGCAGATGTTTTCTTTCATTGCCATGCTGAGCTTTGACGTTTATCTTAAGCGCAATCTGATAGAAGCCATAGTTGACGACGTGCTCGGAAGCAATGATAAAAAAAAGGAAAATGATTGATCATTTTCCCTTGATTCTCTCAAAAACAGTTTCATAGAAGCCGCCGCTGTCTTCTAAGGAGCGGTTTACGCGGCTGATAGTTGCTGTCGAAACGCGGGTTTTCTGAACTATCTCCTGATAGGTATGCCCTTCAAGCAGCATACCGGCAACTTCAAAACGCTGAGCGATCGCTTCAATTTCATTGGGGGTGCATACGTCCCTGAAAAACTGATAGCATTCCTCGCGGTTTTTGAGTGCACAGATTGCGTCAAAGAGTTTGTCTGCTTCGGGAGAATGAATGTCTCGGCCCATGTTTATGCCTCCTGTAACTGTATAACATATATTCACTATACCACTTTACAGCGATAAAGTAAAGCAATTTTTTAATAAGGAGTCCGTAAATGATTTTTGATCAGGAAATGAAGTATAAGGTCGGCGACAAGCTTGTACTGCACAGCGGAAAGACGGTGCTTGTGCAGAAGGTTGACGCCAGACACGGGGAATATCATGTTCTTAACATTGATGATGATGAAGATTTTGAAATTGTAAAGGAAAGAGAAGTAGTTGTAAATCTCGGCGGCTATGACAATGTGATGGAAATGGCTGTCAATGAAAGCATCGAAGAAGCTAAAAAAGAGGATGAACCTGCCGAGCCTTTGGCAGAGGAGGGTTTAGGAGCGGACGACGATGATGAAGACGAGGAAGAAGTTGCCAGACTTAAGGCTTTGTATAACCAGCTTGAAGAGGATGCCCAGAAAAATGCCGAAAAGGCCAAGAATATTGTCCTGGATGCAGAAAAAGAGGCGGATCTTATCGCTGAGGTTGTTGCTGCCGATGAGGAGCTTCTGAGGGCACAGAAGGAGATGGCAGAGGCCGAAGCGGCCATCGCCGAGCTTGAGCTTGCCATGCTTGATCCGAATAAGGATATTGATGAAGCGGTTGCATCTCTTGAAAAGGAGATTGCGGAAGCAGAGGAGGCAGTTTCGGATATAAACAAACAGGAAGAGACCATTGAAGAGCCTGTTGAGGAAGAACCAGCAGCAGAGGATATTGAAGAGCCTGTTAAAGAAGAGCTTGTAAAAGAAGAAACGGTCGAGGAGGCTGTGAGGGAAGAGCCTGATGAGGAGGCTGTAAAGGAAGAGCCGGTTAAAGAGACAGGTAAGGACGAACCTCAAAAGGAGTCTGAGGAAAGCATAATAGAAGAGATCATACTTTCCGAGATCAAGGAAGAGCCTGTTCCGGAGAAAGCAGATCCTGTCCAGGAGAAAGAAGAACCTGTCCAGGAGAAAGCAGAGCCTGCCTTTGAGGAAGCAAAGCCTGAGGAAAAAGAGGACCCGATGGCAGCCCTTCGCGAGCTTTATAATTCAGTCCCTCAGGTAAAATGCGAGGCATTACAGAAGATGACACTTATGGACGATCAGCTCCTTCGTTACTCCGGCTGGAAGGAAAAGAGCTATGCTTACGGCAAAAACCGCAGAAAGAGAACTCTTATGAAGGGCTGGAAACAGAGCTGAAGGCAGAGGTATCGATGAAAAAAGGCACAACAGTAAAAGGAAAAATTGAATATACCGAATTCCCCAATAAAGGCATCATGAAAGTGATGCCTGAAGACGGGGAGGAAAATAAGGAGACGGAGAGGGTGATCGTCAAAGGCACCATCCCCGGACAGACTGTAAACGCAGTGATAAACAAGGGCAGAAAGGGTAAGTTTGAAGCAAGGCTTTTGAAGGTATTGGAAAAGTCAGAGCTTGAAACACAGCTTCCTTTTTGTCCTCATTTTGATTTATGCGGAGGCTGCTTCTATCAGACTTTAGAATATGAAGCCCAGCTTGAGCTGAAGGCGGAACAGGTAAAAAAACTCATAGACACGGCTGTAGGACTCTATGAAAATAAAGCGGAAAACGAGTCTTCATATATCTGGGAAAAACCGGTCGCAAGTCCGAAAAGGACAGAATACCGCAATAAGATGGAATTTACTTTCGGAAATGAATATAAGGACGGTCCGCTTGTTATCGGCCTTCACAAAAAAGGCAGTTTCTATGACATAGTGCCGGTACATGAATGCGGTCTGATGAATTCCGATATGCGAAATGTACTGAAAGCTACGGAAGAGTGGGCACGTGAAAGTGGTCTGGGCTTCTATCATAAAATGACTAAGCAGGGATATTTCAGGCATCTGCTCGTCAGAAGGTCGGCAAAAAGCGGCAGTCTGCTTATTGACCTGGTGACTTGCCATACAGCCGAAAAAGACGGGGGCAAAATGACGGAGGCTGAAAACAGGGAGGTTCTTGACGGCCTTGTAAAAGTCCTCCTGAATCTTGAGTGCAAAAGCAGGATTGCGGGAATACTCCACACCCGTAACGATTCGGTTGCGGATGCGATAATAGATCAGGGGACGGAAATCCTTTACGGACAGGGGTTCTTCACTGAGGAGCTTTTAGGTCTGAATTTTAAAATTACGCCTTTCTCGTTTTTCCAGACAAATTCGCTCGGAGCCGAGAAGTTGTACGAAAAGGCGAGGGAATATGTGAGCCTGGCACTTTCGGATAAGAGTGACGGACCGGAGGATAGTAAAAAAGCAGGTGTGCTTTACGATCTTTACTCCGGAACCGGAACCATCGGCCAGCTTATGTCGGCTGCGGCAGATAAAGTCTATGGAATCGAAATTGTTGAAGAGGCTGTGACTGCGGCAAATGAAAATGCCGTACTTAACGGACTTGATAATTGTAAATTC
>DFFN01000160.1 GCA_002369525.1 Lachnoclostridium sp. UBA3775
GGGTTTGGGCATTTTTTTCCCTCCTGGTCAGGCTTTTGACAGCATTATACTGCATTTTTATTGTCTGTCGAAATATTTTTTTCCGGCATCCGGCCAGAAATACGTGCGCAGATAACCGTCGGTGGAAACTACCACAAAATCATTTGTGGCTTCAATGTAGTAAATATCGTCTCCGTCTTCTTTTTCGGTCTTATGAAGAGCCTTAGGATCACTGACAACTGCCGCTGCCGCTGCCTGATATTCCTCCGCGCTCGCAAAGCCCATGTCTTTGCCATGCTTCTCATAATGATCATTCAAAAGTTTTTTGCTTCTGAACTTGTAATTTACCGTAACCGCCTTTGTGGGCTCCGGTGTGGGTGTTTCTGTAGCTTTAGCGGTTAAGGTGGGCCCGGGAGTCGCTGTCGGTTCAGGCGTCGGAGTATCTTTCTTACCGGGATCAGAGTCTGTATTGTCTATCAGGGAGCTTGCCGCAGATGAGGAGCTCTCGGCATCTGCAGACGAGCTTTCCGGAGCTGCGGTTATCACCTCAACACTGCTGATTGAACTGCTGCTATCGCCGTCCTTGTTTCCGATATACTTAAACAGACAGGCTGCCGCAATGATAAAGAACATGATTCCGACAATTATCATGTATTTCTGATTGTTTTTCTTATTGTTGTTCAATATTTCGGCTCCTTCCTGTACATTTTCTCTCCGAGCTTTTCATGGAGAACCCGCTTGTTCTCGTACATTCTCTTATCGGCAAGACTGAAAAGGTCTTTCATTGTGCAGCCGTCAAATTCTTCGGCTTCTGCATGACCCTCGGAATAGCTGATCTGTACCTCGGCATTTTCATTATACTCTTTAACGGCCTTTTCGATTCCGTCGAGCATTTCGGTAAGCCTCTCCGATTTATCGCCGTAGAGTGTGACAATGAACTCGTCACCGCCGTAACGGCCGGTGAAGGAGCCTCCGGGAACCTCGGTATTCAATATGTTTGCAAAAGCAAGTATCAGCTTATCACCCTCGGCATGACCGTAGGTATCGTTTACCTTCTTTAAAAAGTTCAGATCAAACATCACAAATGCGGTTCTCGACTTCTTTGTCAATATCATGCTGTCGCTTATATGGTCGGTACAGCGGCTTCTGTTGTAAAGGCCGGTGTTGAAATCGGTGCTCGCCTTGCGGCTCAGATCCCATATCGCAATGCTTCCCGTCAAGAAAATGAAAATGTCAAAAGCAAGAAGTGTGAACGGAACCTCGGTCGGCACGCCCTTTTGGTAGAAAGGTATAAAATCCGCGAGAGCCCCGAGAGAACAGATCACAAAGCCGAAGAACGCCGTTTTTATCTTCCTGTCATCCTTATGCCTCATGAATTCCATTGAGATAACGACTGTTACTATCGTTAATGATACCGCGATCGTAATATGGGTAAGAGAAAGCACCTGTCTGTAATCCGCAATACCCAAAAGCTGCATTACCAGGCTCACGACTCCGCTCGTCAGACTCAGGATGAACGCAAAATCAAGCATCCTTTCATGTCCCGAGCCTATCTGCTTCTTGGCAAACATCACAAACGGAGGTGCCATGAAGAAAAACATGGTAAGTGAAATATACGAACAGGTCTTTGGATCGAGATTTGTAAGTTCCGGTATCATCTTTATGTCCATCAGCTTCCATAAACCGATAAGTATGGCAAAAAAGGACAGGAAGGATACATAGTTATCCCTGGGATTGTCAAAGGACATGCGGGCGATAAGAAAGAATACAAGCCCGAGAATGATACTCATAACGCTGCATAAAAGCTGCCAGAATTCCCGCCTGAAATTGTTGTTTATAATATTTGAGGAAAGGTCTATGTCAAAATCTATTTCCTGTTTAAGTGCGCTTTTATAGACAGGCTCGAGCACAACCTTTACCGATGCATCCTTATCTTCCCTTGTAAGCGGCACATACACGAAGTAGCTTCCCGGCGTCCTGCCGAAAACCGCCTTCTCATCTGCCTCGACCGACAGCTTGAGATTTCCGTTTATATAAACCTTTGTATTTGCATGAATAACAAAAAATGACAGAGTGTCCTCGTCCGAAACATCGCCTGTAAGAAATAATTCATAGACCTTGAGCTTGCCTATCATGGCTTCATCGTCTTCAACGATACTGCTTCCGGCCTCGTCTATTCCGGCGGAAGAATGCCATGACCTGTATTCGTCCCATCCGCTTGTCTGACCGTTATTTGATATTATGACAAGCAATATTATTGCTGCGGCAAAAACGACACTGTGAATCAGCGAAAGATTTTTTTCCAGAAATGCTCTGAATTTCATTACATAACCCCATAAAACTAAACCCTTATTTTTTGTATTATATCATATTCCACGGCAAATTGCGAATACTTATTTTCTTTTTTGACGTTTTTTATCGTTGCAAACAGCCTGTTTTTCTGTTAAACTTAAAGAAATCCGGGCCTTTGGCCGTCTCACAAGAAAGGATCTTCGCAGCCGCGGAGAATATTGATATATGGAAAAGGAAAACAGAATATTTGATTTCGGCGAAACTGCCGTTCCCCAGGCAGGAAATGAGGAGGCCGTCATCACCTACACCCTCTTTGACAGCGAAGAAAACTTTACGGACAAGGATCATCCGATAATGGTGCTTAAGGCTTCTGGCATGCCTCACCATATCACCGGCATGTTTTTAAGTCCCGAGAAGCGTTCTTCATTTTCCGGCGAAAAGGACGGCGTGGCCTATAATGCCGATATCCTTAAGCTTGATTCACGCTTTGAGGATTTTTACAAATGGCTCGGAGAAAACCATATTCCTGTAAAGCTTTCATGCCGGCCGACAGACGGAGGCTTTGCGGTATATCGTTTCAGGGCAACAAACCTCCGGGGCGAGATACGTAACGATTCGGACGCCTTCCTGCAGTTTGCGATCACCAGGCTTTTAAACAGCAGGCCTCCCGTGCCCTCTTCCGAGAATGAGGATGACGATGATGATACCGACAATGACGAAAGCATGATACTCTCCGATTTGGGAGGAATGAGCGATTTTCTTGCCTGCGCAGGCAATGTTCTGCCCGCCGGCATCAGAAAATGGGCAAAGAGAAATCTGTCCCTTGCCCGTACAGGCAACATTTCCAACGAAGAAAAAATGCATGCAAGACGTGCGCTTTCGATAATGTTAAACATCAAATGGCAGGGCGATTATTTCGAAGCCATCGATCCCGTAAAAGCAAGACAGATACTCGACGAAGAGCTTTACGGCATGGAAAAGGTTAAGCAGCGCATCATCGAGACCATAATACAGATCAACCGTACCCATACCCTTCCGGCCTACGGAATACTCCTTGCCGGACCGGCAGGCGTCGGAAAGTCCCAGCTTGCCTATGCTATCGCAAGGATACTAAAACTCCCCTGGTCCAGCCTTGACATGAGCTCGATAAGGGATGCCGAGGCTCTTACCGGAAGCCCCAGAGTATATGCAAACGCAAAGCCCGGACTTATCATGGAGGCCTATATGAAGGCCGGCTGCTCAAACATAGTATTCATAATCAACGAGCTTGACAAGGCGGATTCGACAAAGAACAATTCAAATCCGGCCGACGCGCTTTTAACGTTGCTTGACAACCTGGGTTACACCGACAATTACATCGAATGCATGATACCGACAGGCGGAGTATACCCTATTGCGACCGCAAACGACAAGTCAAAAATTTCGGCGCCCTTGCTCTCCCGCTTTGCCGTTCTTGACATTCCGGACTATACCCCCGAAGAAAAGAAAGAAATCTTCAGAAGATTTTCACTTCCGAAGACTCTTTCCAGAATGGGTATGAAAAGCGAGGAATTCACGCTTGACGATGAGGCTCTTGACGCCATCATTGAATACTGCAGCTTCTCAACAGGCTGCCGTGCCTTAGAACAGGTCGCAGAGCACTTGGCCGCAAATGCTCTTTACAGGATTGAAACCGAAGGCGTTAAACAGGTAAGGTTTACCGCCAAAGAGGTCAGACAGCTTCTCGGTGCCTGACCCCGTATGAATGTTAATATTCGGTTATATCGTTTTTCACCATCTGCCTGCCCTTAAAAAGCACCATAGGCAGTACTACCATGAGATTTGAAATGAAAAAGCTTAATACCGCCCTCCCGCATATATAGGGCAGGTACATACCCCTCGGCTTAAGGTACAGTTCATTAAGAACAAATTCTGTAACAAAGATGACAGCCGCACCGATGATAACGGCAATAAAATCCATGAGCAGGATTTCAGCCGCGCATTTGCGTCTTATTCTGCTCTTTTTTATGCCTATTGCCCGGTAGATCGCAAATTCATAGTTTCTCTTCAGGTACTGGCCTGTGATCACCGAATATGCGGTCACCGCAATGATTACCGAGAGCAGGATATTTGCTGCCGTAAACATAAAGAATACCGGCGAAAGCTGACTTTCAACCCTATCTGCCAGTCTTTCCGAAAGCAGCACCTTCTTTTCACCGACGATGCCTTTAACATAGTTGTAGAGTTCATCGCCTTCCATAGCATTGCTCATGATATATACACGTCCGAGCGAATTGCTGTCTTCATAAACATAGAAATTGATGAAACTGTCGTCATCGATTATCGCATCCACGCTGAAGCTTCCCTCCATGTCTGAAACCTCGCGCATATCGATCACATCACCCTTTTTAATGCCGCGGTTTTTTGCAAATGCTTTGCTTATCACCATACTGTTATCTTTTATATCGCCGAAATCGCACTCGATCCCGAGACGTTCAAATGCGGTCTTCATATCCTCCGGGCTGTTAAAAAGATAATTTACCGAGCCCATATTCCAGCCAAGAGTGCATTTCCAGTCCAAGCCTCTAAAACCCTTGGCGGTCCGTTCAAGACAGATAAGTTTATCGTCCTTCTTAACGGTATCGAGAAATTCATTGTAGTCCTTATAATCCTCGTCCGTTGACTGAAGCCCGGCCATCACTATCTTTTCGTTATATTCCCCTGCCTTCTCCCAGAACCAGTTCATGCTGTCTATATAATTGCCTGCAATGAACATAAGAGTTGTAAAGAAAAGCATGAATATCATGACAGCGGCTCTGCCCTTGTTGTGTCTGATATAATATAATGCAGAAAATGATTTCATCCTAAGTCACCCGGCTTTCAGTTTTCTCCGGCAGCTTCACTGCCGTTAACGATCCTGCTGATATTTCCGTCCCACATTTCTATCATCATGTCAACATCCTTAAGTATGCTCCTGTCATGTGTGACGACAAGTACCAGTCTGTCCCTCGAATAATCCTTCAGAATGTTCATTACATTGAAGGCATTTTCATGATCCAGTGAAGCAGTCGGCTCATCGGCAAAAACCACCTTCGGATCGTTTATCATCGCACGCGCGATCGCAACCCTCTGGCACTGTCCGCCCGAAAGCTTTGCAGGTCTTTTGCCGGCTTCACGCTTCCCGATGCCCAGGGATTTCAGAAATTCCTCAGCCTTTTCCACGGTTTTTGCATCATTTTTTTCCGCAGCTACAAGGACATTGTCCATCGCGCTCATATATGGCACAAGATAATGCTTCTGGAATACAAAACCGAATTCCTTCCTCCTCAGGCTTTCCCTTTCTGTATCGGAAATATCTGCCAGCTCGCGGCCGTTGTAGCATACGCTGCCCTCGGTCGGTTTTTTCAAGGTCGAAATACAGTACATAAGAGTGCTCTTTCCGCTGCCGGAAGGACCGATGATTCCGATCAGTCCTTTGTCCGG
>DFFN01000163.1 GCA_002369525.1 Lachnoclostridium sp. UBA3775
TCTCATAAGGATTCATGGGCTCAAGAGTGGCAGGTCTTCTGGTCTTTCTTACCTTGCTCGCAATATTCCTTGCAAGATTTTCAAGTGTATCTTTTCTTCTTGCGCGATAATTTTCGGTATCAAGCTTAACCTTCATGTAAGGAGCATCGGAGCTTCTGTTTACAACAAGGCTTGTAAGATATTGGAGCGCATCGAGGGTCTGGCCTCTCTTTCCGATCAGTACGCCCATGTCGGGTCCCTGTATATTTACATATACTGTTTCCTCATCGGCAACATTCTCTGCATCAACAACTGCTTCGATTCCCATGCCTTCAAGCACCTTTGAAACGAAATCGCAGGCAATTTCCTCAGCGGGCTTATCGCTCTTGGGGAAAAGGCTCATGGGATTTACAGCCTCGGCTACGATGTCCGAAAAATCATTTTTCTCTTCAAATACGGGAGCGGGAATTTCTTCTGCTGCAACCTCTTCGGTAACTGTAACAGTTTCAACAAGCTCTTCCTTAACTTCGGGCTTAGCCTCGGGTACGGTAACAAGTATTTTTACCTTTTTTGCGAAAAGAATTCCGTTTTCGCTTATCTTCTGATATTTTAATTGTTCTTCGGGAACTCCGAACTCAGCGGCTGCCAAAGCCAGAGCTTCCTCAAGACTCTTTGCAACATATTCTTTCTGCATTATTCTTCTCCATTATTTTCGTCTTTTACTTCTTCAACCGCATCGGCCGCATCCTCTTCGTCATTCCTGTAAATGTTAGCAATGGCTGCGATGCTTCCGGCCTTTAAGTGTCTCTTTTCTTCGGGGATCTTGATATCCTTCTGTTTTGAGAACTTATCCTTTTTTCCACCCTTGCTTCCGGTATTTGAAGAAGCGTAGCTTGCTATTGACTTGGTGCTTGTTCTTGCAACATTGGCCATCTGACCCTGGTTGTCATTATGTACACCATATTTTTCAAGCTGTTTCTTATTTTTTTCTTCCGATTCTTCAACAAAAACGCTTACATCCATATCCTTGAGTTTTGCATTGATGATAACCTGAAGGATGATGGAAACAACACTCGAAACGATCCAGTATATGCCGACACCGATAGGAAGAGTGAAGCAGATAATACCTGAAAAGAAAGGCATTATGTAGTTCATGGTCTTCATTGAGTCCATCGGAGAGGGCTCTGTATTCTTCTTTTTCTTCTTGCTGTCGTCGTTCTTGTTGAGAGCCATTGAGAGCTGGGTCTGAAGGAACTGGAGCAAAGCTGCAAGAATAGGAATGAGAATGGTAACCGATTTGAATCCCGGCTTATCGAATATGTTTACGCCTAAAATGGTGTTGATATCGATGATCTTATTCTTAACCTTAACGGGATTAACGGTGCTGTCACCGTCCTTATATTCCTTGTTAAGCAGGTCACTAATATAAGGAGCATAAAGATTCCATGCCTCGGCCTTATCCTTTTCAATCTTTGTTCCGTCAAAGAAATCGTTCCAGCTGTCTTCCGAGAAACCTGCCATTATGGCTACAAGGTTGCTCTCTGAATATTCTGTTTTTCCCTGTTTGTACTTGGGTGCTTTTCTTACATATACGCCCTTGTCATTGTAAAATGCATAGATTGCATCGGAAAGAGTGTAGGATGATTTTAATTCTGCGTCATTACCTTCAGCATCTGTATAACTTCTGCTTCCGTCGTCATTATACTTTACTTTAAGAATATTCCCTTCCTCATCTACAGCAATATTTTCGGGAATTCCGTTATCTTTACTGAGTATGGGATCGATGATCTTAAGATAATGTGCCTGAACATCCTTTACATAGGTAGGAATGGAGTACACAACAGGATACAGGGCGAAAAGTATGATCATCAGGATGATGAGAGGAAGACATCCGCTCATGGGCGAGGAACCGTACTTTCTGTAAACGGCCTGCTGCTCCATCTGCATCTTCATCATTGAATCCTGGTCTCTTCTGCCCTTATACTTTTCGGAAATAGCCTGTATTTCCGGATTCATTTTTGCCGATACTTTTGAGAATTTCTGCTGCTTATAGGTCAGCGGAAGAGTGAGAAGCTTGATAGCTACAGTAAAGAGAACAATACATATGGCAATCTTCTCGATACCGAACACCAGCATCAGCTTGTAGATGTAATTGATGATTATACCCATCAGCTTGATGAAGGGATCGGTTATGAAATTAAGCACCGGCAATCCGATATTTAAGCTCAATTATTTCCTCCTTTTGAGATACGGTGTCAGGGTACCGGATCATATCCTCCCTTATGGAAGGGGTGGCATCTGAGTATCCTTCTGAATGCCAGGTAGGATCCTTTAAGCGCACCGTACTTTTCTAGTGCTTCAATTGCATACTGGGAACAGGTGGGATAATAAATGCATGTCGGCTTTCCCTTCAGTTTTGAAAGATGCCGCCTGTAAAATTTTATTATTGCAATAAGAATTTTTTTCATTATCCTTCTCCGGACGTGTTTTTAAGGATTTTATGTTTTTCGGCAAGATGCTTCACTGCGGAATCAATCTGCCAAAAATCCTTACCGTATGCTTCCCTTTTTGCAATTACGACAATATCTGACCCGTTGTCAAATAAATTGCCGCCAAGACGTAAGCTTTCCTTTATCAGTCTTTTTATCCTGTGCCTGACGACACTGTTTCCGACCTTCTTGCTTACGCTTATACCTATTCTGTTGTAAGCTTCGTCATTTTTCAGTACATACATGACGAGCAGTCTGTTACCGTAGGCCCTGCCTTTTTCATAAACAGACTTAAACTGCAGATTTTTTAAAGAAATCATATAAAACTCTCCTTAATAAAGGAAAAAGGTCACATAAATGCGACCTATGCAGAAATCTGATGTCTACCTTTAGCTCTTCTGGCAGAAAGCACTTTTCTTCCGTTAGCGGTCAACATTCTTTTTCTGAAGCCGTGAACTCTTGCATGGCTCTTGTTCTTGGGCTGGAATGTCATCTTCATAAGTCTTATTCCTCCTTTCGTCAATATTTAGACTCACCCTATTTTTTAAGTAGCACGCTACATTATAATAAGGAAATCATATAAAGTCAAGAAAATATTTCATAATCCACCAAAAAAATTGATTTATCAACAGCTTATCCACAGTTTATACACTTGTTTTTTTCGGATTTTTATAGTATAATGTATTTGTGCGATTTTCGATTTAAGGGCTCTAAAACGCCGAAATTTGAATTTATGCATAAAATCAGACAAATAAGGAAATTAATATAAATCAATGAAACAAGAAATACAGGAACGTTGGAGCGAAATTTTAGCCTACATGAAAACCGAATACAATATCTCCGACGTATCATACAGAACATGGCTTAAAGACCTTACCTGCTATGACGTAGACGACAATATTGTTACGATAATCATAGACGATAAGAAGATAGGTGAAAATGCCCTCGAGTTCATACGCAACAAATATGGCATCTTCATCAAAACGGCAATCGCCGAAATCACAAATGAGGATTATGAGATCAACTTTGTCCTTAAATCCTACATAATAGAACAGGAAAAGAAAGAAAACAAGGAAAATGAAGAAAACGGCAACAACAAGGTAGCTTATCTCAATCCCAAATATACCTTCGATAATTTCGTAGTCGGCGACAACAACAATGCGGCCCAGGCTGCCAGTCTTGCCGTTGCCGAATCACCGGGAAATACCTTTAACCCTCTCTTTATCTACGGAGGGGCAGGACTCGGAAAGACCCACCTTATGTATGCAATCGCAAATTATCTTGTGGAGCACAGACCCGAACTTAAGGTTCTCTATGTATCGAGCGAAACCTTCACCAACGACCTTATCAAACTCATAAGGCCCGGAAGCTACAACAGCGATACTGAAGAGTTCCGCCATAAGTACAGGGACAATGATGTGCTGCTCATCGATGACATACAATTTATAATAGGAAAGGAAAGAACTCAGGAAGAGTTTTTCCACACCTTTAACGAGATGCGAGAAACCAACCGCCAGATAGTCATTTCCTCGGATAAGCCTCCGAGAGACATGCAGATATTGGACGAACGTTTCCGTTCACGTTTCCAGTCAGGACTCACCGTAGACATACAGCCTCCTGCTTTTGAAACAAGAATGGCAATCCTAAAAAGAAAGAGTACGGTTGACAACCTATATATAAAGGAAGGAGTTCTCGAATATATAGCCGAGAACATTAAGTCAAACATCAGGGAACTCGAAGGAGCTCTCACAAAGGTTGTCGCGATGGGAAGGCTCCAGAAGAGGGAAATCAACATCGATCTTGCCGTTGATGCCTTAAAGGATATAATATCTCCCGAGGAGCGCAAGACCATAACTCCCGAATTCATCCTTAACGTGGTAGCCGAGCACTATAACCTTGCTCCCTCAGAGCTTACAAACAAAAACAGGAGCAGGGATGTGGCTTACCCCAGGCAGATATGCATGTATCTGTGCAAAAAGCTGACCTCATCCTCACTCGCAGATATAGGAAAGATACTTGAAAAGGACCATACAACGATTCTTCACGGTTATAACAAGATAATCGCCGATCTGCAGAATGACGAAAGCCTTAAAAATACGATAGACATACTGATAAAGAAGATAAATCCTCCGGAATGATCATGGATTGTTGATAACTCTGTTGATTATTCCTTGGATAAGCTGTTGATAATGATTTTTTCCTCATCTGTGGAAAAATGATTTATGATTTCCGGCTGTTCATAAAAGATGTAAACAAGCATTTTATGAAAAATGTATCCAAGCCGTGAAATCCTTTAAATATATGGGTCCGGGCCGCTTATCAACATAATAACAGCCCCCTAATAATACTACTGTAATCATTTATTTTATAATAAACGGCAGCGCCGTTAAAGGAGAACCGATGAAAATAGTGTGCAAAAACGATGAACTGATCTCGGCAATAAACATTGCTCTCAGAGCGGTTTCATCAAAAACAACCATGGCAGTACTTGAATGCCTGTTCATTGAAGCGAGAAACGGAAAGATTCTGATGACAAGCAATAACATGGAGCTTGGAATAAAGACAGAAGTTCCCGGAAGGATAGACGAAGAAGGCCAGGTTGCCGTAAATGCAAAGATTTTCTCCGACATAGCCAGAAAGCTTCCGGTCGGAAACATAAATATATCCGTTGACGAAAATTACAGCATGTTCATAAACTGCGGAAAGGCAAAATTCAGGATTGCTGCACAGAGCGGCAATGATTTTCCCGTGCTTCCCGAAATCAAAAAGGACAGCTTCATAACAATAAGCGAGTTTACTTTAAAGGAAGTTATAAGGCAGACAATTTTTGCAGTTTCCGATAATGAAGCTACAAAGATAATGACCGGCGAGCATTTTGAAATCAACGGAAAAAACCTTACCGTTACCGCACTTGACGGGCACAGGATAGCAATCAGAAACATAGAGCTTAAAAAAGTTTTTGATGACAAGGATGTGATCATACCGGGCAAGACCTTAAACGAGATATCAAAAATTATCGAGGGAGATGCCGAAAAGGAAATAGTCATATATTTCAGCCAGAACAACATACTTTTCGAGCTTGAGAATACTATTGTCCTTTCAAGGCTTATAGAAGGAAAATATCTGAACGTAAAGCAGATGATTTCTCCCGATTTTGATACAAAGATAAAAATCAACAAGAAGGAACTGATGGATTGTATAGACCGTGCAACCCTTCTTGTGAAGGAAAGCGACAAGAAGCCGATAATAATAAGCATTGAAAATAGCAGCATACGCCTCAATATGAACACCAGCATAGGTACAATGGATGAGGAAATAGATGTTGAAAAGGACGGAAACGACCTTCTGATAGGCTTCAATCCCAAGTTCATCATGGATGTGATAAAGGTCATCGACGAAGACGAGATAACCATCTACATGACAAATTCAAAGGCACCCTGCTTTATAAGGGATGAAAAGGTAAGCTACAATTACCTGATTCTTCCCGTTAACTTCAGTACGGCAAGGTAAAGGTGAGATATGCAGGAAATCAAAATAAGAGATGAGTATATAAAGCTCTGCCAGCTGCTTAAGCTTGCGGGATTAGTTGACTCCGGAGCGCAGGCGAAGGAGGAAATACTTGCCTTAAAGGTAAAGGTCAACGGAGAGGCAGACGAGAGGATAAGAAGAAAAGTTTACGCCGGTGATGTCGTTGAATACGAAGGAAACAGCGTAAAGATCGTGAACTGAATATGATAATCGAAGGTATGAGGCTTAAGGATTTTCGTAATTATGAAAATCTTGACATTTCTTTTTCCGAGGGCATAAACATTTTCTACGGTGACAATGCCCAGGGAAAAACCAATCTGCTTGAAGCCATTTTCCTTGCATCCACCACAAAATCACCGAGAGGGAGCAAGGAAAGGGAAATGATAAGGCTCGGATGCGAGGAAGCTCACATCAGGCTTTACATGACAAAGCAGGATGTTGGCCATAAAATCGACATGCACCTTAAGAAAAATAATCCCAAAGGCGCTGCAATTGACGGCATAAGGATAAAAAAGAGTACCGAGCTTTACGGTATGCTGCATGTCATATCCTTTTCGCCTGAGGATCTTCATGTGATAAAAATGGGTCCGTCGGAAAGACGACGTTTCATGGACATGGAGCTTTGCCAGCTTGACAGAATTTATACAAGCAACCTTCAGAGCTATAACCGCGTGGTTTTCCAGAGGAATAACCTGCTTAAACAGCTTGGATATGATAAAAGCCTTGAGGGAACGCTTGAAGTATGGAACGAGCAGCTTATAGGCTTCGGAAGCGAGATCATAAAAACAAGAAAGCGTTTCATAGAAGAGCTCTTACCTATACTTGAAAAAAAGCATGAGGGAATTTCCGGAGGAAAGGAAAAGCTTGAAATAAGATATGTTCCGAATGTAACGCCCGAAAATTTCAGGGAAAAGCTGAATGAAAATCTTGAAAGGGAAATATTTTTAAAACAGACGCTTTACGGTCCTCATAAGGATGACCTGGGATTTTTCATAAACGGCGATGCCGTAAGGGTATACGGTTCCCAGGGTCAGCAAAGATCCGCCGCGCTTTCGCTTAAGCTTGCGGAAATAGAACTTGTGAAAAGAAAAATCAATGACAGGCCCGTGCTTCTGCTTGATGACGTATTGTCTGAGCTTGACAGAAAAAGAAGCTTAAGCCTTTTTAAGGAAATTCAGGATGTGCAGACCTTCCTTACCTGCACAGGCCTTGAGGAATTTATAGAAAAAGAAAGAGAGAGCAAAAAAGTTTTTCATGTGGCTGCGGGAAAGATAATAGATTCCTGATGCCCGTGAACAATTTAAAGAAACGGAGATATATATGGATATCGAAAACACAAAGGTTGAGCATGAATACGGTGCCGACCAGATCCAGGTTCTTGAAGGACTTGAGGCCGTAAGGAAAAGACCCGGTATGTACATCGGAACAACTTCCCTTCGCGGACTTCACCATCTTGTATATGAAATAGTCGATAACTCGGTAGATGAGGCCCTTGCAGGCTACTGTACCGAAATTGATGTTACCATTAATCCGGACAATTCAATCACTGTAATCGACAACGGAAGAGGAATACCTGTCGATATCAACCATCAGACCGGTGTTTCCGCACTTGAACTGGTTTTCACTAAGCTTCATGCCGGCGGAAAATTCGGCGGCGGCGGATATAAGGTTTCGGGCGGACTTCACGGAGTAGGTGCGTCCGTAGTTAATGCGCTTTCAACCTGGCTTGAAGTAATAGTAAAGCATGAGGGAAAAAAGTATTTCCAGCATTATGACCGCGGAACCGCAGCAGGCGAGATCAAAACCATCGGTGAAGCAGAGGGAACAGGTACCGAGGTTACCTTCCTTCCGGATCCCGAAATTTTCGAGGAAACCGTTTTTGACTATGATACCCTTAAGAGAAGGCTTCGCGAGATGGCTTTCCTTACAAAGGGACTTAAAATAAATCTTCATGATAAACGCGAGGGTCAGGAAAGAAACAATGAATTCCACTATGCCGGCGGTATCATTGAATATGTAAAATATCTCAATAAGGCAAATTCTGCCCTTTATCCCGAGATTTTCTACTGCGAAGGCCAGGTAGGAGAAATTACCGTTGAAGTTGCTATGCAGCATAACGATGGATATAACGAGTCGGTAAACGGTTTCGTCAACAATATCATCACTCCCGAGGGCGGTACCCATATCGTTGGCTTCCGTTCCGCGCTTACAAAAACCTTCAATGATTACGGAAAGAAAAACAAGCTGATAAAGGATAACGAGGAAAATCTTTCGGGTGAGGACATACGTGAGGGCCTTACCGCCATTGTAAGCATAAAGATCCCCGAGCCTCAGTTCGAAGGCCAGACCAAGCAGAA
>DFFN01000083.1 GCA_002369525.1 Lachnoclostridium sp. UBA3775
TCATCGATGAGCTTGCAGATCTGATGATGGTCGCTCCCGGTGAGGTCGAGGACTACATCATCCGTCTTACCCAGCTTGCACGTGCCTGCGGTATTCATCTTGTGATCGCAACACAGAGACCTTCCGTAAATGTCATTACCGGTCTTATCAAAGCAAACGTTCCTTCACGTATTGCCTTTGCGGTTGCGTCTCAGGTGGATTCGAGGACCATACTTGACATGGGAGGCGCAGAAAAGCTGCTCGGTAAAGGTGATATGCTCTTCAGCCCTGTAGGACTTCCGAAGCCGGTGAGAGTACAGGGAGCGTTTATTTCCGATTCCGAGGTTATGAATATAGTCGACTATGTTAAGGCACATAACAGCGAAAGCGATACAGCCGAGATGGAAGCGAAAATCCATTCAGCTACCGTTGAAGCCGGTTCCGCACAGGGTAAAGGCGGAAGCGATTCCGGCAGTGATAACGGTTCCGATGTTGACGAACTTATCTATAAAGCCGGTATGTTCATAATCGAGAAGGAAAAGGCTTCGATAGGAAGCCTTCAGCGACAGTTTAAGATCGGCTTTAACAGGGCGGCAAGGATCATGGACCAGCTTTCAGAGGCCGGTGTTGTCGGACCCGAAGAGGGTACAAAACCCAGACAGATTCTTATGGATGCGGCAGCTTTTACAAATTTTGCGCAGCAGAACGGACTTCCGATGTAATTAATGGAGGGAGCAGATGGGCAGTATTAAGTTACTTGATAAAGATACGATCAACAAGATAGCCGCAGGCGAGGTCGTCGAAAGACCCGCCTCGGTTGTCAAGGAACTGATAGAAAATTCAATCGATTCCGGTGCGGATATCATCACCTGTGAAATAAAGGAAGGCGGTAAAAGCTATATCAGGATTTCCGATAACGGCTCCGGTTTTGAAAAGGATGATATCAAGCTTGCCTTTTTGCGTCATTCCACCAGTAAGATTTCATGTGAGGAGGATCTTGAACATATTAAAAGCCTTGGCTTCAGGGGTGAGGCTTTAAGCAGTATTTCTTCTGTTTCAAAGCTGGAGCTGCTTTCCAAAAAGAAGGACGATTTTCTTGGAAACCGTTATGTGATAGAAGGCGGAACTGAAAGATCCTTTGCCGAGGCAGGATGCCCGGACGGAACCACGATAATTGTCAGGGAACTGTTTTTCAATACTCCTGCCAGAAGAAAATTTTTAAAGTCGACCAATACCGAGGCCGGCTATATTTCAGATATAGTAAACCGTCTGGCGATATCGCATCCGGAAATTTCATTCCGTTTCATAAACCAGGGAAAAACCATGCTCTTCACTAACGGAAACGGTAACGAAAAAGATGCTCTTTATCAGATTTACGGAAGAGACGTGGCTTCAAATCTGATAAAAATCGACTATTCAACAGATGCTTTTTCTGTTGTCGGATATGTCGGAAAACCTGCGATACTCAGGGGTAACCGTATTTGTGAAAATTATTATATAAACGGCCGGTATTCAAAGTCTGCAATAATCACCAAATCAATAGAAGAAGCTTACAAAGGCTATGCCATGCATAATAAATATCCTTTTACTTCTCTGCATTTTGAGTTTCCGCTTGAAAAACTTGATATCAATGTTCATCCGGCGAAAATGGAGGTAAGGATCGCCGACGGTGATTTTTATTATGCCAAGATTTTTCAGCTTGTGAGCGATGCACTTCACAGCTCCAATCTGATAGTTGATGCCATACCCGGGAAGGAAATCTTCGACGAACCTGCAAAGCCTGAATTAAACCTGAATTCTGTTCCGCAGAGCTTTGAAGAAAAAAGGATAGAGAACACCGTAAGGAACCTTAACCTTCAGCAAAGAATGTTTGATGCAAAAAATGAAACGGAACTCATCAAGGAGGCTCCGGTTTATTCTGTTAAGATTCCCGATGTGAAACCGGCAAATGAAGAGCCGGAAAACATAATAAATGAAAAATCGGAAAACATAATAAATGATGAGCCCGGACAAAATGTAACAAATATTAAAAATAATATAGAAATCCTGGTTCCCGCTCCTGCGGATAATACAGCCGCAAAAGATTTTGAACAGCTTTCCTTTGTAGGAAAGGAAGAATTCCTCAAGGAAGAAAGCCTTGTGAAACATAGGATAATAGGTCAGGTTTTCGGTACTTACTGGATCGTCGAAATGGATGACAATATGTTCATGATCGATCAGCATGCGGCGCATGAAAAAGTTCTTTACGAAAGAACAATGAAAAGATACAAAGAAGACAGGATGGGGTCGCAGGCTTTGTTTCCGTCGCTTATCGTGACTCTTTCCCTGTCGGAAATTGAAGTGCTTAACCGATATATGGACTACTTCAGAAGACTCGGCTTTGAAATTGAAAGCTTCGGTGACAGGGAGTATCAGATTTCTGCCGTTCCCGTGGACCTTTTTGATTTCAGCTCGGATGTTTTTTTTCATGATATACTGGACCAGCTCACCAACAGTCCGCTTAAGGGTGAAATCGATATAGTAATTGATAAGATCGCAACTATGTCATGTAAAGCTGCGATAAAGGGAAACACAAGGATCTCGACTGCCGAAGCAGAAGCTTTGATCAAGGAATTGCTGTCCCTTGACAATCCTTATCACTGCCCGCACGGAAGACCTGTGATCATTTCGATGAGCAAATATGAAATAGAAAAGAAATTCAAGAGAATATTGTAGGGAGAGTCAGATGAAACCTTTGCTGATATTGTCGGGACCGACTGCAGTCGGCAAAACCGAGCTGTCCATCAGTCTTGCAAAGAGCATAAACGGTGAGATAATAAGCGCCGATTCAATGCAGGTTTACCGCGGCATGGACATAGGAACCGCCAAGATAAAACCCGAGGAAATGCAGGGGATCAGGCATCACCTGATAGATATAATAGATCCAAGGGACGAATGGAATGTTTCGCTGTTTAAAAAACATGCGATGGATGCAGTAAACGATATATATTCACGTGGAAAAGTACCTGTTCTGGTCGGCGGAACAGGCTTTTATATTCAGGCTTTGTTATATAACGTTGATTTCTCGGAAGAGAAAGAAAGCGATATAAGGCTCAGGCTTACAAAGGAATATGAGTTAAACGGAGCGCATGCGCTTCATGAAAAGCTAAAGCAGTGCGATCCTGTCTCTGCAGAAATAATACATGAAAATAACGTGAAAAGGGTGATAAGGGCTCTTGAATTTTATGAGCTTCACGGCATTCCGATTTCCGAGCATAACCGGGTCCAGAGCCTGCGTACTTCTCCCTTTGATTTCAGATATTTTGTGCTAAGCGATGCAAGAGAAAAAATATATGAAAGAATTGATAAGAGAGTAGACAAAATGCTTGAAGCCGGTCTTGTTGACGAAGTGAAGAGTCTTGTTAACAGCGGACTCGATCTTTCCTATGTATCAATGCAGGGACTCGGTTACAAGGAAATATATAAGTACCTGAACGGTGAATACAGCCTTGATGAGGCGGTTTATATACTTAAACGCGACACCAGACATTTTGCAAAGCGCCAGCTTACCTGGTTCAGACGCGAAAAAGAAGTGATTATGATTTCAAGACAGGACTATGAAAACGACACACTGATACTTGAAAAAATGCTTGAAAGGTTTAATGAGATTTATGAATGAAATGTATGAGAAGATGGGAATTTCCGAAAAGGTGCTTAAGTTTTCGGAAACTGTTCTTGAAGGTCTTAAAGAAAGATTTGACGAGGCAGATCGGATTGCGGAATATAATCAGCTGAAGGTTTTAAAGGCCATGCAGGACAATAATGTTTCGGAAGCCTGCATGTACGGTTCGACAGGCTACGGCTACAATGATATAGGAAGAGATACTCTTGAAAAGGTCTATGCTTCGGTTTTTAATACCGAATCTGCACTTGTAAGATCGCAGATAACCTGCGGAACACATGCGTTGTCTGTGGCACTTTCCGCCATACTGCGTCCCGGTGATGAGCTTCTTGCTCCTGCAGGAAAACCCTATGATACGCTTGAAGGAATTATCGGAATCAAGGAAGCCAAAGGAAGTCTGGCCGAATTCGGAATAAGCTATTGTCAGGTCGATCTATTGTCTGACGGAAGCTTCGACTATGAAAACATAAAGAAAGCCATAAAGCCGGAAACAAAAATGGTGACCATACAGCGCTCAAAGGGATATCAGACAAGACCTACATTTTCTGTTGAGCAGATAGGAGAGCTTATTTCATTTATCAAAGGTATAAGAAGCGACATTATCTGCATGGTGGATAACTGCTACGGAGAATTTGTCGAAACAATCGAGCCCGGCGATGTCGGTGCGGATATGGTTGTCGGTTCTTTGATAAAAAATCCGGGAGGCGGACTTGCTCCCATCGGAGGATATATATGCGGCAGGGAAGAGCTTGTTGAGCTTTGTGCCTACAGGCTTACAACACCGGGACTCGGAAAGGAAGTCGGGGCTTCCCTTAATGTGAACACATCTCTGTATCAGGGGCTGTTCCTTGCGCCGACCGTAACATCCGGAGCTTTAAAGGGAGCCATGTTTGCTGCCGCAGTTTATGAAAAACTCGGTTTCAGATGTGTACCTAATGCCACAGAGCCGAGATATGACATCATCCAGTCGGTGGTTTTCGGAAAGCCCGAGGGCCTGATCGCTTTCTGCAAAGGAATACAGAAGGCGGCACCTGTCGACAGTTTTGTTACACCCGAGCCATGGCCCATGCCCGGCTATCACAGCGACGTCATAATGGCTGCGGGAAACTTCATACAGGGAGCTTCCATCGAACTTTCGGCTGACGGACCACTTGAAGATCCCTATGCCGCATATTTTCAGGGCGGCCTGACCTGGTATCATGCCAAATTCGGCATTATGATGTCCCTGCAATCACTGTATGATGAAAAAATTATAGAGTTATAATGTACATTTAGGCCAAAATATGTTATTATATAAGTTGACATTTTTTCACGGAGAGAGATTGGAGTAAAAAATGTCACTGAAAAATGATATCGCCATTGATGAAAGACCCTATGAAAAATGCCTGAAATTCGGTCCCGAGTATCTTACCGATGCAGAGCTTCTTGCCGTATTCATCAGGTCGGGAAGCAAAAAAAGCTCCTGCCTTGAGGTCGCAAGAAAAATGCTTGAGGACAATGCCGACGGAAGGGGTCTTTTAAGACTGTTCGGACTTTCCTCCTATGAGCTTGCCAGGCACGAAGGAATCGGTAAAGTAAAGGCAATCCAGCTTTCCTGCATTATGGAGCTGTCAAAAAGGATATGGCGTATGACAAGATCTGAAAAGGTAAGGTTTACCGATGCCGGATTCGTTGCGGATTACTATATGCAGGAGCTCCGCACTAAAAAAGTAGAAATAAGCAGAGTGTTATATCTTGATACCAAGGCGCAGCTGATAAAAGAAAAGGATATCAGCATTGGCACCGTAAATACATCGCTTCTTGCTCCGAGGGAGATTTTTATCGAAGCTCTTAAATATGAAGCGGTGAACATAATCCTTCTTCACAATCATCCCAGCGGAGATCCGCTTGAGAGCAGGGAGGATATAAGCGCCACCATCAGAATAGCAAAAGCCGGTGAGCTTTTGGGTATCAGGCTGCTTGACCATATTATTATAGGAGATAACTCTTATACGAGCCTTGCCGAAAAGGGTTATTTATCATAACGGAGGAATGAAGTGGCTTCCAGAACTTTTGCAATTGACATAGGAACCGACAGCATAAAAATATACCGCAAGGGTACAGGTCTGATTTATTTCCAGAAAACCGTACTTGCGGAAAAAAACAAAAAGAAGGTAATTGCCGTCGGCAACGATGCATATGAGATATTCGGAAAGGCTCCGGATAAGATCGAGGTAACCTTTCCGCTGAAAAACGGAGTGATTGCAAGCATTAACAGCATGCAGTCATTGATCAACTGCGTTTTCCTGGATTTGTCAAAGGAATACGGAAAGATCAAAAACCCAAGAATATATATTGCCGTATCGGCTGACATAACAGATATTGAGAAAAAAGCCTTCTATGATATCATGGACGGTTGCTTTGTCAGACCTAAAAGCATTATAATGATCGATAAACCTGTGGCTGATGCAATAGGCTGCGGTATCGATTTTTATGATACCAAGGGTTCGATGATAGTTGACATCGGTGCCGAAACCACGGAAATATCTGTTGTGTCTGCGGGAACGCTTGTTCTTAGCAAACTGTTTAAGTTCGGTGGACATGACATTGATGAAGCGATAATAAATACGATAAGGAGAAAATTCAATATCCTGATAGGTCTTAAGACCGCAGAACAGACCAAAAGAAAAACCGTTGCTCTCGATAATTCCGAAAGAGAGTGCAAATTATATGGCAGGGATGTTGTAAGCGGTCTTCCCAGGGAATGCAAGGTCGATTCGGCTGTATTCAGAGACAATGTGATCGAGCAGGTTAATCCTGTTGTCGATGCGATCAAATCCGTACTTGAGAGAACGCCGCCGGAAATATCTGCGGATATTTACAGAAACGGCGTGGTGATCACAGGAGGAACCTCCAAAATTCCCGGGATTGCCGATCTGATAGAAGACGGTATAGGACTTAAGATTAAGACGGTAGTGGAGCCGACAGACTCTGTGATAAACGGACTTTCGGCAGTAGCGGAAGGAAGGATCACACTTTGAAGAAAAGAAAATTCAGATATAAGCTTGAACCCAGATATATCCTTTTGTTTGCCACTGTCATCCTGTCGGCCCTTATTTTTCTGTCATACAGGTTTGATTATCTTTTCAAACCGTTCAGGTCAAAGCTTGCTTCATTTATGAATCCGATGCAGAAAGGCATTTCGGTAATGGGCAACAGCTACGAGAACCTTAAGGATGACATGAAGACCAAGGAAGAACTGAGACAGCAGATAGACAATCTTCAGGCTGAATATGATGAGCTTAAGAAAAAATATGATGAGCTTCTTCCGGATTCCTATGAGCTTGAAAATCTCAGGGCATTGTTTAAGCTTTCACAGACATATTCTGACTATGAAACTGTCGGGGCCACGGTCATTGCAAGCGATACAAGCGGTTATAACCGCACCTTTACGATTGACAAAGGCTCCAAGGACGGCAT
>DFFN01000042.1 GCA_002369525.1 Lachnoclostridium sp. UBA3775
ACGATTGACAAAGGCTCCAAGGACGGCATTAAGAACGATATGAATGTTATTGCCGGTAACGGACTGGTCGGAATCGTTTATCAGGTAAACGATAATTATTCTCTGGTAAGAAGCATTATTGACAATAACAGCAATGTCAGCGCCACCATACTCAAATCATCCGATTCGTGTATGGTGTCGGGAAACATAAAGCTTTTTGACGAAGGTTATATACTTGTAAAGGAAATACCGGTTACGAGTACCGCTTCAAACAATTATCAGGTCATAACCTCTAATCAGAGTTCAAAATTCCTGCCCGATATTCTTATCGGTTATGTATCAAACATAACTGTAAGCCCGGACGGACTTACAAAGGAAGGCTATCTGACACCGGTCGTGGATTTCAGAAGGCTTGACAAGGTTCTTGTAATTACAACTATGAAGGAGAGTGTCACTGAATAAAAGTGCACGGATAATAAATTGCTTAGTGTTGCTGTGTATGCTGTGGAGATGATCATTCTTTTTCTCCTGCAGCATACTGTATTTACGAATTTAAGCGTCGGAAATATAGTTCCCGATCTGATAATCATACTTGTTTTTGCGGTAGCATATCAGAACGGAAAAGTGGCCGGCATATTTGCGGGAATCGCCGGAGGACTGCTTCTTGATCTTACTTTCGGATCTGTCCTCGGTGTTTATGCACTTGCCTATATGTTTATAGGTTATTTCTGCGGTTTTCTTGCAAATTATTATATCAGATCGGATCTTTTACTGCCGCTGGCGGTTATTTCCGTGTCTGAATTTGTGTTTTCGTTTTACAGTTATATAGTCAACCGTCTGATCTACGGAGATACCCTGATTTCCTACTATTTTAAGAGGATAATGATTCCGAAGGTGGCGTATACCCTTGTTCTGGCAGTGATCATATATAAGCTTTTGGACTATGTCTACATTTCCATTTTGCTGGAGGATGAAGAAGATAACTGATGTTTAGCAGTCTGATAGAAAAGTCAAAGGATTCATTTGTGGTAAGATCGGTCATCGTGTTTATACTGATGATCGTTCTTTTCATGCTTGTTGCCGTAAAACTTTTCGGACTTCAGGTGGTCACCGAAAAGAAATCGCCGGAAGCCGACATGCAGGAGCTTGACAGGATCGGTAAGGCAGGAAAAGACGAATCGGAGGCCGGCTATAAATACGTGACGGAATATGTTCTTCCCGCCAGAGGAAACATATATGACAAAAACGGAAATCTTCTTGCATACAATGTACAGGATTACAATCTTTACCTGATCAATTCGGCTTCTCTTAAGAACAATGAGGAGAGGAATGCCGCAATGCTCGGGCTTTCAAAGCTTTTAAAGCAGTACGGTTATGAGCCTGATTTTACATTTCCTCTTGTTGTGGATGAAAGCGGAAGACTGAGCTACACTGTAAGCGACAATGCACTGTATCGCTTTTTAAAGAACTGTTTCGGTCTCCCTTCAGCAAACGATCTCACTGCTGAACAGAAAGAAACAACTCCCGATGAACTGTATGATTATCTGAAAAAAGGCAACAAGATCACTTCGATGTTCGGTATTGACGATAAATATACCAGGGATGAAGCTCTTGAGATTATGAAATACCGCTATCAGCTTTACACAAACAATCCTTCGTATGCCAAAATAAAGCTTGTTTCGGGAATCAGTGAAGAATTCAGGATAGTGCTTCTTGAGAACCTGAGCAATATTCCCTGCGTCGAGATTGAAAAGACCTATAAAAGAGTTTACAATGATTCTCTTTACTTTGCTCACGTGATAGGTTATATCGGAACCATAAACGAAGCAGAGCTCGCTGCGTCTAAAAAGGTAGGTCTTGATATCTATACTTCCGAAAGCAAGGTCGGAAAGCTCGGTGTGGAACAATCCTATGATGATTATCTTCAGGGAAGCCTCGGAGAAGTCAGAGTAACTCTGAATTCTTCCGGGCAGATTGTGGAAAAAACCAGAATAAGCGAGCCTGTTGACGGTAACGATCTATATCTTACGATCGAACGTGAATCCCAGATCGCAGGTTATTACCTTGTTGAGAAAAACGTTGCTGCAATACTTCTTTCTAAGCTTGTAAATTCCATGAGCTACGGTTCTATGGGAACAAGCGCGGACGAAATTACCATTCCTGTATACGAGGTCTATTCTGCGCTTATTGAAAACAATGTCATCAAGGTCTCCGACTTTAATGAACGTGAATTAAGCGATGCCGAGAAAAACATTTATGAGCCTTTTTCCTCGGAAAAGGGAAGCTGGACATTAAAACTGAAAGAACTGTTAAAACAGGATAATACGGTTAAGTATAATGATTGTGACGAAAACACCAAGGAATTACTGGATTATCTGTATTCGGCACTCAGAAACGGCTGGGCGGTTGTTAACAAGAACATTGACACGGACAGCGAGCATTTTAAAAAATATTTAGAAGGTGAAGCTTCGATATCGGAATTTCTCAATGCCTGTATCGAAAACGGAAATATTGATACCTCTGTTCTTAAGCTCTCCGACGGTTATTATTCAACCGATGAGCTTTACAAAATTCTTTATGAGTTTATTGCTGAAAAGCTTAAAACAGATAACGGATTTGAAAAGAAAATTTACAGGCTAATAATCATGGGCGGAAAAATCTCCCCGAAAGATCTCTGTCTTGCACTTTATGACCAGGGAGTTTTAAGGGAAGACAAGGAAAGCTATAATGCACTTGCAAATTACAGGCTTTCAACCTTTGAATTCATCAAGAGAAAGATCAACAATCTTGAAATCACGCCGGCAATGCTTGCATTAAGACCCTGCAGCGGTTCAATGGTTGTGACGGATCCTTTTACCGGTAAGGTTAAGGCTTTGTGTTCATATCCGAGCTATGACAATAACAGGCTTACAAACAGTATTGATTATGATTATTATACCGAACTGAGTGAGGATAAATCCTATCCCATGCTTTGCCGTGCAACACAGTCAAAGACTTCAACCGGATCGACCTTCAAGCCTCTTACTGCGATAGCTGCCCTGACAGAGGGAACTATCACTGCCGGTACGACAATCCACGACGATGTAAAGTTTGAGAAGATAACTCCTTCGCCTTCCTGCTGGAGTACACGTTCTCACGGTTATATCAATGTTTCGGAAGCAATCATGTATTCATGTAACTATTTCTTCTTCGAAACTGCCTACAGATTTTCGACAAGAGGAGGAAATTACAGCGACGAAAGGGGACTGTCTGTAATACATAAATATGCCGAAAAATTCGGTTTCAATTCCCTGTCGGGTGTTGAAATCCAGGAATCCATGCCGGAGATTTCAAATACCGACGCGATAAGAACCTCAATAGGCTACTATCACAGCTTTGCTCCGGTACATATGGCAAAATATGTAAGCACCATAGCCAACAGCGGTACATGCTATAACCTGACACTTATCGATCAGGTTAAGTCAAAGGAGGGGGTTGTAGTCTATGAAAAAGAGCCTTCTGTTTACTATAAACTTGACGAGGTAGCAAAGAATTCATGGGATGCGGTCCACATCGGGATGAGAAAGGTGGTAATCACATCGCTTCCTTCAGTGTTCAAAGGCTTTAATATAAGCGTTGCCGGAAAAACCGGAACACAGCAGGTAAGCCTCAAACAGCCCAACAATGCGCTGTTCATATCATATGCGCCTTACGAAAACCCGCAGATCGCGGTTGCGGTGGTCCTTCCCAACGGTTACACGTCATCAAACGCAGCCAAAGTGGCGAAGGAATATTACGATTTTTATTTTAACGGAAACAACAAGGAAAACCTTCTTTCCGGAAAAGTATATGCCGGCGAGGCCGACGGTACAAAAGTAGGAGATTAGAATGTTTAAAAAACGCGGTTACAATATAAAAAACTTCAGATTCTCTCTTTTGATCGTTGTCTGCCTGCTTTCGTCTGTCGGTCTTGTTGTGTTAAGGGCACTGACGGTAAATCAGAATCAGACCATGTTTAAAAAGCAGGTCCTGGGCGTTGCTGCAGGTATCTTCATACTGCTGGTTGTATCTTTCTTTGACTATCACTGGATAGGCAAGCTCTGCATACCTTTATATTTTTTTAATATATTCCTGATGCTTTTTTGCAGATATGTTGACAGATCGATGAGTCCGAGGATATACGGAAAAAGCGTTGACCAGGCAAGACGATGGATCCATATAGGAAGTCCGCAGGGAGGACTTGACATAATGCCGTCAGAGATTACGAAGATTGTAATTATAGTCTGTCTGGCAAGACTCTTTGTTTTCCTGGAGGGCAAGATAAATAAATTTACGTCGTTGATGCTGATCGCCATGATAAGCCTGGTACCGGTCCTGCTTGTTTTCATGCAGCCCGATCTTTCGACAAGTATTGTTATAATGGCAACCATGCTGATCATGCTTTTTATTGCGGGACTTTCCTTAAAGATAGTAATACCGGTGCTTGCGGTGACAATCCCGGGAATAATCGGCTTTTTATGGTATATACAGCAGGATTTCGGAAGCAAACTTTTAAAACCGTGGCAGAGGGACCGTATACTTTCGCTGCTGCATCCTGCCGATTATCCTGATCTTATGTATCAGCAGAACAATGCAGCCGCAGCGATCAAATCCGGAAAAATCTTCGGAAAAATGATTACCGCACCGGGAGAAAAAAGACTGACGGATTATGTTCCCGTCGTTGAGAGCGACTTCATATTCAGTGCGGTGGGAGAAGAGCTCGGCTTTATCGGCACTATGGTTATCGTAATACTTTTCCTTTCATTCCTTTTCATTGCCCTTCACATTGCCTTGGAGGCAAAGGATAAGCTGGGAAAATATATTGCAGCAGGTATAGCGGTAATGATCACAATACAGGCCTTTGTAAATATAGGCGTGGTGCTTTCGCTCCTTCCGAACACGGGCATACCGCTGCCTTTCATGAGCAACGGATTAAGCTCTTTGCTTACTAACTTCCTTGTGGTCGGGATACTGCTTAATATCGGAATGCAGAACAAGGATGTGAATCCGGTAGATGATGACGTTATAGTTTTCAGTAAATATCATAAACAGGAGATGTGATATGAAAAAGATACTTGCAATATTGCTCATTTTAATAATGACAGTCTCTGTTTTTGCTTGTTCAAAACCGGAGGATGAGCTTTATGCTTTTTATGCTGATGAGGACAATCTTATCAGTAAGGACATAGGCGAATATATTGAAGGCCGTTCGGCGACATTTTTTACCGAGGGCGAGCTTTGTTACGTAAAACCTGATGAGATGAGTGACGACGAAAATCTTAAAAATAAAGCAACGCTTGTCATAAACATTACGAAAAACGAGCTTGTTTATGCAAAGGACTGCTTCAAAAAAGTCTATCCCGCAAGTATCACCAAGCTGCTTACCACACTTGTGATACTCGATATGGGAAAGCTTGACGATTACTATACCGTCAAACAGGACAACTGCGGAATAACAGAAGAAGGAGCCCAGCTTATGGGCTTTAAAGCCGGTGATGTAATAAAGGTTGAAGATCTGCTTTACTGCCTGCTTCTATATTCCGGTAATGATGCGGCTGCGGCACTTGCAGATTATCTTTGCCAGGATGAAACGAAATTCTGCGAGCTGATGAATGAAAAAGCGATCAAGCTCGGATGCATCGAAACTCATTACACCAATCCTCATGGACTTCATGATACAAACCATTATACCTCGGCTTACGACGAATACGTTATCCTTAAAAAGTGTCTTGAATACGATGTGTTCAGGAAGATTTCCGAACTTTCGGAATATGACTTTTCATACAAAACTGGAGAGGGCGGTTTCAGAAACCTTACCGTTAAAACAACCAACAAATATAAGCTTGGTATTTATGAAATACCCGAAGGCATTTCGATCATAGCCGGAAAGACCGGAAACACATATGCCGCAGGCCCCTGTCTTATTCAGTGTGTCAAGAACAAAAATAACGAGGAATTTATCATCGCGATCTTCGGTGCAAAGGATAATAAAGACCTTTATACACAGATGAGCTATATGATGAAGAAGGTCTCGGAAGATTTATAAAATTTTTATACAAATCATCAATTAATGGTTGTGTTTTTGGTGATTTTGCTCTATAATATAGACATAAAGAACTCATAAGGAGGACAAATAAATGGTTCAGATTATTGCAGGCGAAAAAGGTAAAGGTAAAACAAAAATCCTTCTCGACAAGGCAAATACCGATATCAAAACGGCAAGAGGTACCATTGTTTATCTCGATAAAGACAATCAGCATATATATGAGCTGAACAATAAAATCCGTCTTATCAACGTACGTGAATATTGCATAGACGGTGCTGATGAATTCGTAGGTTTTATCTGCGGTATCATTTCACAGGACAATGATATTGAAAAGATTTATCTGGATAGTTTCTTAAAGGTTGCTAAACTTGACGCTGACAAAGCCGATAAGTATGTGGAAAAACTCGATTATGTTTCCCAGAAATTCAATGTGGATATTATTGTTTCGTACTCACAGAAGTCTGATGAGCTATCGGAATTTATCAAGAGCAAGCTAGTTGTAGCGCTCTAATAAATGTATTGAGGTTTGATTGAAAGGCGTGCCGGGCACGTCTTTCTTTTTTTTACACAAAAAAATAAAAAAAATACAATATAAGGGCTTTTATTTTTTTATCATATACTGTATAATGTATTTGTATGTTTATAGGGAGGAAAGCAGTGAGGGAGAAAAATGATAAAACAATCAAGCCTCCGAAGATCAAAAGGACAAGGAAAGTAAGAAACCTGAATATAGGTATTCTTATAATAGCTCTTGTATTTATTTATATGGTCGTAAACATAGCGGTGAGCCTTCGCAAGGAACACCTTTCCGTATATGAAGTCCAGGCGGAAAGAATGGCATTTGACCGCAGGACCGAAGCGGTGATAATAAGAAATGAACAGGGTTATTATACCGACAAGGCCGGATATACCAATTTCTATGTGCGTAACGGCGCAAGGATAGCTGTGGGGAATACCGTATATTCGATAGACGAAAGCAAAAACATACATGATTACCTTTCGGAATATAATTACAGCTATTCGTTTTCTACCTCCGACGTCAATTCGTTAAAGAATTATGTTTCCAGATTCGGAGATAATTTTGACACTGATGATTATTCGGATGTTTACGAGCTGAAGGAAAATATCGAATCGGAAATTCTAAGTATATCCGATACCTATGTTATGGAGCACCTGAGCGAAATAATGGAGGGACAGGATAAGACCGTAAGTTTCAATGTGGTAAAATCCGAAAATTCCGGTGTCGTTTCCTTCTTTTCTGATTCGCTTGACGGAATAAAGGCCGATGATGTAGGTCCGAAGAGTTTTGACAAAACAACATACAATTCAAAGAATCTTTATGATTCAGAGATCAAAGAGCAGAATGCGCTTGTATATAAGCTGATACTCGACGAAAACTGGAGTCTTGTGATAAGGCTCAGCGATGAACAGTATAATAAGCTTGCCGGAAAGAGCAGCATTTCCTTTACGATAAGAGACGATGATTTTCATGTGACACAGAAATGCTCCTTCTTTATGAAGGATAACGAGCATTTCTGCAAGGTTGATATGACCGATTATGCTGTCAGATATCTCAAACAGCGTTTTCTCGATATAGAACTTGACATAAGCGATCAGGAAGGACTTAAGATTCCGACCTCATCTCTTACAACGAAGGAATTTTATGTCATACCTTCCGAGTATTATGTCTCATATGAAGACGAGAATGAGGTGAAATATGGTTTCACTTATATGAATTATGATAAGGAAACCAGACAGACAAGCTATGAATTTGTTCCTGCCGAGTGCTATTATGAGGATAAGGACAAGGGTGTTGTTTATGTCGATACCAAGGATTTTGAGCACGGACAGTATGTTTACTGTATGGAAGACGAGACTCTCTATCAGGTCAGCGTCATAGAATCGCTTGAAGGTGTGTTCAATGTAAACAAGGGTTATGCAATATTCAGGAGAATTGAAATGATAACCCGCGGTGATGAATACTGTATTGTAGCGGCCGGAGCCGACAGAAGTCTCAGCGTTCATGACCATATAGTTCTTAATTCCAAGCTTATTGATGAAAATCTGCAGATTTATTGATTTGCGGGAGGTGGAAGAAATGGGTGAGTCTGTTAAAGATAGACTTGCGGCAGTAAAAAAAAGCATAGAAGAATGTGCAAAGGCCTGTAAAAGAGACAAAGAGGTAAAACTTATTTGTGTTTCAAAAACCAAGCCTTCGGAAATGATAATGGAAGCCTATGAGTCCGGAGAACGTGATTTCGGCGAGAATTATGTTCAGGAGCTTTGTGCGAAGGCAGAAGAGCTCCCTAAGGACATTATCTGGCACATGATAGGTCCGCTCCAGAAAAACAAGGTAAGAAAAGTCGTAAAGTATGCGGAATATATTCATGCTGTTGACAGTGTCGAGCTTGCGGCATTCATTGATAAAGAGGCGGAGCGTATAGGCAAGGTTCAGAAAATTATGCTTGAGCTTAACATGGCCGGTGAGGAAAGCAAGCATGGATTTAAACCCGAGGAAGTTATTGATGCGGTTAAGGAGATTGCTCCTTTAAAAAACATTAAGCTTACAGGTCTGATGTGCATACCCCCGCTTGCAGTTTCGGCGGATGACAACAGAGTATATTTCAGGCAGATAAAAAGCCTTGAAAAAAAGATCAATGACATGGGAATCTGCGATTCGGAACTTACCGAGCTTTCCATGGGCATGAGTGAGGATTACAAATGCGCAATTGAAGAAGGCGCAAGCTACATACGCATCGGAACAGCAATATTCGGTGCAAGGGATTACAGTAAAAAATAAAAATATTAAAGGAGGACAATAAAATGGGTCTGTTAAGCAGCTTGAAGGATGCCATCTTTATGGATGAGGATGAGGATGACGATGATGAACTGTATGAAAAAGAAATGAAAAATATCGAGAGGAAAGAAAACTCCAAAAAACGTGAGAGCAGTTATACTCCCCGCAAAAAAGCAAGCGATTATGATGATAACTATCAGGACGAGTATGATGCTCCGGCGTCTAAAAATACAAGGGAGAAAAAGAAGCAGTCGACGGTTGAAAAATTCTCTTCCTATTCTTCTTCAAACATAACTCCCCCGAGAAGTCCCGAAAGCTCATATTCTTCTTACAGGAATCCCAAGCCTGTAAAGAGGACTCAGGATGCTTCCGATATCAGCATCTACAAGGTTAAGAATTTTTCCGATGCCCAGGTAGTATGTGACAGTCTTTCTTCGGGAAGAGCCATTATCGTAAGCTTTGATGAGATCAGCGAGGAAGAGTCACAGCGTATAATGGACTTTATCTGCGGATGCATTTATGTCATTGAAGGAAATATCCACACCATTTCGGAGAAAATTTATCTTTTTTCACCCAAGGATGTTGATGTTTCGGGCGATTACATGAGCATGGTTCAGAAAAACGGTTTTGGTGTTCCGACTTTTTCAGGCTCCAAGACATACTAAGTTTTGATTATTTATGAAGGAGAGACTAAATGATTACACCTATTGAAATCCAGAAGACAGAGTTCAAAATGTCCGTTCAGGGTTATTCGAAAACCCAGGTGGATGAATTCAAAGCTATTGTACTTAAGGATTATGAAACACTTTACAGGCAGTCACTTGATTTCAGCGAAAAGATCGATCAGCTTAACGAGAAGATAGGCTATTATGAAAATATGGAACAGTCTCTCCACAAGGCTCTTGTACTTGCTGAAAAATCTGCCGAAGAGACCAGAAAAACAGCCGAGCTTAATGCCGAAGCAATTGAAAAAGAGGCAAGAGCCGAGGCAGCAAACATACTCGTTGATGCCAAAAGGCAGCTTGCCCAGGTCTATGAAGCAACCCGTGATCTTGTAAGACAGTATGAAACCTACAGGTCACAGTTCATTGCGGCATCAAATGCACAGATCCAGCTTTTAAACAGCGATTCGTTTAAAATTGATATGAACAGGCTTGATGCTTATAAGGATCAGATCGGTAAAAACGGAGATGAAAAGAACTGATGGTTAAGGGCGCAAAGAAAAATATCATTATTTTTTTACTGATATTTGTTCCCGGGCTTTTACTGGATCAGCTTACCAAGTATTTTGCAAGAAAAGATCTGGAAGCCAGAGAGAAGGTGCTGATCAAAAAAGTACTTGAACTCAGGTTTTTAAAGAATACCGGTGCTGTATGGGGCTCTTTTCAGGGAAAGGCACTTGTGCTGGGGATAGTTTCTATCATCCTGATACTTGCACTTTGTTATATGCTTGTAAAAATCCCTTACAGCAAAAGAAATATTCCGCTGATCATCGCATTTTCTCTGATAATATGCGGAGCTATAGGAAACCTGATTGACAGGCTGTATTTTAAATATGTTACCGATTTCATATATTTCAGCCTTATCAATTTTCCTATTTTTAATGTTGCAGACATTTATGTTACCTGTGCGACCTTTTTACTGATATTTTTAATCCTTTTTGTTTACAAGGATGAGGATTTTGAATGGCTGAAGAGAAAAAAGAACTGATCGTAAGCTCCGATCATGCCGGAGATCGCATTGACAGGCTTATTTCAGATATTGAGTCCGATATAAGCAGGAGCCGGGTTCAAAAACTAATTGAATCCCAAAATGTTCTTGTAAATGGTAACATAATTTCGTCCGCAAGCTATAAATGCAAAGAAAATGATCTGATAACTCTTATTATCCCCGCATCCGAAGAAGTCAATATAGATGCGGAGGATATCCCGCTTAATATAATCTATGAAGATGATGACATTATAATAATCGATAAGCCCAAGGGCATGGTGGTACATCCTGCCCCCGGGCATTATTCGGGCACATTGGTAAATGCACTGATGCATCATTGCAAAGACAGTCTTTCGGGCATAAACGGGGAATTGCGCCCCGGAATTGTTCATCGTATCGATATGAATACAACCGGTCTGCTTGTCATCTGCAAAAATGACAAGGCACATGTGCTTCTTGCCGAAAAACTCAGCGAACATGATATTACAAGAAGATACTACTGCATTGTTAACGGTCATTTCAAAGAAAATGAAGGCACTGTTGACAAGATGATAGGAAGGCATCCCACTGACCGTAAAAAGATGTCGGTCAACGCTAAAAACGGCAGAAGAGCGGTAACTCATTATAAAGTCTTATACAGTTTTCAGGCTCCGTATACCTTGCTTGAATGCAGCCTTGAAACTGGCCGTACACATCAGATAAGGGTTCATATGTCAAGCATCGGACATCCTCTTCTGGGTGACGATATCTATGGCAGCACCAAACAGCCATATAAGACAACAGGACAGGTTCTTCACGCGGCTGTCCTCGGATTTGTACATCCTTCAAAAAACGAATATATGGAATTCAGATCACCGTTACCGGAATATTTTACAGAAATAATCAAAAAAATAAGCAAAAGCAATGAGATTGAAACAGTAAATAAAATATTGGAAGGAATGGAATTATTGAAATAAATATGAACATTAAATTCAACCGTTTTGAAATCAATGTAAAAAGCGCACTGGCTCTTAACAACAGGGTCCTGATACATGGCTTACCTGGAGTCGGCAAAACCCAGTTCTGCTACAGATTCTGCAAAAAATCCAAAAAGATCTATACCTTTATCGATTGTGAATATGATGGTATTTTTCTGAAAAAAATATATGATCTTATCCCATCCGGAAATTTCAAGGATGAATTTATGAAACTGTGCGGGATAATGGAAACGAATGTGGAAAATGCCATAATAGTCGTTGAAAATATTGAATGTTCGGAATTCTTCTGCGAGAAAATCTATTCACGTCTTCGGGATCTCGGTTTTACTCTTATGATGACAATGAGAGTGAAAAACTCTTTTGTATCTGATATAGTCAATGACAATACAGTCTGCGTTCTTCGTCCTTCGACTTTCTTTGATATCTTAAGAAATGCCAAACAACATAAATATATAGAAATGCTTATTGCTCATACAGGTCTGTTGACAAGGCTTCCTTCTTTGTATCACAATGATTTTTCAAAGGAATATGAGGCTTTTCTTTCCTACGGCGGACTGCCCAATGCTTACAGAACATATATCAATAAATCACTGACTTTTGAGGAACTGAAAAATGTTCATGAATCACAATATATCTATGCCCTTGAAAAGCTTCTTGAGCATTCGGACCTCGACGAGCTTAACAGACAGTACTGCAGGCAGGTTTGCAATTCTGTACTTAAGCAGATGCTTGATTCGGATTATTACCGCTTTAATTTTAGTAACATCCGCAAGGGTGCGACAATGAAGATATATGGGCAGGCTATAAATTTCCTGATTGAAAACAATTTTCTGATAAAGATCAACAAAATCGATGATGAAAGATTTTTCATTTTATATTTTTATGACAGCGGAGTCTTATACGACAAGCTTCTACAACTGTCGAACAGCAGCATGGACGAAACGGTGTTGGAACACATCCTTTATATCGTAAAAAGAAACCGTATCGCAAACGAGCTTATTGACAGCAATATGAGTTTATATTACTGGAAGTCGGATTATGCGGCATTCATTGATTTTGTCGTTAAAAACAAGAACAATACATATGCATGCAAGATTGCGGAAAAAGACGATGTAAGATGCAGGTCCTTGGATGTATATGCAGCCGAAAACATTAATGTTACGTCTGTAATAATAAGCGGCAGAAATTTTGACAAACAGAACAGAAAGGTTTATCTTCCGGACTATGCCATAGCCTGTATTGATGAAATTCTTGTCTAAAAAACTCTTGACTTTGCTTTTCTATTATAGTAGAATTATCGTGCTGGTTAATACTAAAGTATTAGAAAGGTAAACGATATGAGTACAATCAGGCTTCATGAAGGTGAATTGAACGTAATGGAGATGCTCTGGAGCAATCAGAGCCTTCCTGCAAAGGATATTGCCAAAATAATAAAGGATTATATCGGCTGGGAGAAGAATACTACTTATACTGTAATTAAACGTCTGATAGATAAAGGTGCCGTTAAACGTGAGGATCCCGGATTTGTCTGCAAGGCCTGCATTACCAAAAAGGAAGTGCAGAAGATTGAGACCGATGCTTTGATAGACAAGGTTTTCAGCGGCAGCCTTACGGAATTCATCGATAATTATCTCGGGCAGAAAAAGCTTACATCGGAAGAAATGCTTCACTTAAGAAAGGTAATCGAGGCTCAGTATAAGAATATGTTTTAATTTATGTTCTTGACATGAAATGAAAAATATTGTATTATAATAATGTTGTTTATTTTTTGAATTTTGACAATTAAATATGGAGGTGTCATTTAAATGATAAAAATACTGATTTCAGTCATTGTCACCGCTATAATAGTATTTCTGATTACCTGGAAGGCTGCCATTGCATATAGAATCAAGGTATATGAAGCAAAGGTCGGAGAAGCCAACAAGCTTGCGGATGAAATCAAAGCCGAAGCAGAAAAGGCTGCAGAAACTATGAAGCGTGAAGCTTTGCTTGAAGCAAAAGAGGAAGCTTTAAAAGCAAAGAATGACTTTGATCGAGAAAAGAAAGAACAGCGTGCTGAGCTTCAGCGCACTGAAAAGAGATTGGTATCTAAGGAAGAAAATATTGACAGGAAGACGGAAGCCCTCGAAAAGAAAGAACAGCGCATGAACCAGAAGGAGCAGGAGCTGGATGCACTTCGTAAACAGGCTAAGGACAGTGCTGACAAGCAGCTTGCCGAGCTCGAGAGAATTTCCGGATTCACCTCCGAAAAAGCAAAAGAATATCTTTTACAATCTGTTAAAGAAGAATGTACGCATGAAATGGCTGTGCTTGTCAAGGACATTGAGACCAAGGCAAGAGAGGATGCCGATAAAAAGGCAAGAGACATAGTTGTCAATGCGATACAAAGATGTGCCGCCGACAGTGTAACAGAGGCAACCATATCTGTTGTTCAGCTTCCCAATGACGAGATGAAGGGAAGAATCATCGGACGTGAGGGAAGAAATATCAGAACGATTGAAACCCTTACCGGCGTCGATCTCATAATCGACGATACTCCCGAGGCAGTAATTCTTTCATGCCACGATCCTATCAGACGTGAAGTGGCCAGGATCGCTCTTGAAAGACTTATCATAGACGGACGTATTCATCCTACAAGGATTGAAGAAATGGTTGACAAGGCCAAGAAAGAAGTTGAAAACATCATAAGAGAGGAAGGAGAAGCAGCTGTCATAAAGACAGGTGTGCATGGACTTCATCCCGAGCTTGTTAAGCTTCTCGGCCGCATGAAATACCGTTTCAGTTATGGTCAGAATGCCCTTAAGCATTCAATCGAGGTTTCAATCCTTTCAGGTCTTCTGGCTGCCGAAATGGGTCAGGATGTAAGGCTTGCAAAACGTGCCGGCCTTCTTCATGATATAGGAAAGTCCGTTGACCATGAGGTTGAAGGAACCCACGTTCAGATCGGTGCCGAACTTTGCAGAAAATATAAGGAATCCAATATTGTCATCAATGCGGTTGAAGCTCATCACGGTGACGTTGAATTCGGTTCGCTTATCGCATGCATCGTTCAGGCAGCTGATACAATAAGTGCCGCTCGTCCCGGTGCAAGAAGAGAAACACTTGAAAATTACACTAACAGATTAAAACAGCTTGAAGATATTGCCAACAGCTTTAACGGAGTTGAGAAATCCTTTGCTATACAGGCGGGCCGTGAGGTTCGTGTTATGGTAGTTCCTGATCAGATCAATGATGATGAAATGGTTCTTTTGGGCAGAGAGCTTGCAAAGAAGATAGAGTCAGAGCTTGAATACCCGGGCCAGATCAAGGTCAGCCTGATAAGGGAATCCAGAGTTACCGATTATGCAAAATGATTCGAGGCTGCTTACTTATGGGTAAGCAGCCTTATTTTTATATAAAAATCAATTTGTGTCTTGCTTTTTTCTCGGTTTTAATGTAGAATTAAAAAGATTGTATACAATCCCCCTAAAGGGCGATCTATAACCATATGTATCATCAGGAGGAGAAATAAATGTCACTATCATTGTCTGTTAAAGCAACAAAGGTAAAGCCTTCATCAACGCTTGCGATTTCAGCAAAGGCAAATGAGCTTAAAGCTCAGGGCCTTGATGTTGTAAGCTTCGGAGCCGGAGAGCCCGATTTCCAGACTCCGGAAAATATTAAGGATGCGGCACATGCTGCGATAAACAATAACTATACCAAATATACAGCCGCTTCGGGTATGCCCGCGCTTAAACAGGCTGTCTGCGATAAATTTGCGAGATTCAATAATCTTAAATATGAGCCTTCTCAGGTTGTGATCAGCAACGGAGGAAAGCATACGCTTATGAATGCTTTTCAGGCAATACTTAATCCCGGAGATGAAGTCATCATTCCCGCTCCCTACTGGCTCAGCTATCCGGAGATGGTAAAGCTTGCTGACGGTGTTCCCGTGTTTGTAAGATGCGAAGCAGACCAGCAGTATAAAATTACCGCCAAACAGCTTGAGGATGCCTGTACGGAAAAAACAAAGGCATTTGTTCTGACAAGCCCCAGCAATCCTACCGGTATGGTTTATAACAAGGAAGAACTTGAAGCAATTGCCGAGGTTGTTGTTCGTAAGGATATTTTTGTGATTTCGGATGAAATATATGAGAATCTTGTTTATGATGACAATAAGGCTGTCAGCATTGCGAGTCTTAACGATGAGATATATAAGCATACAATTACCTGCAACGGTATGGCTAAGGGCTATTCGATGACAGGCTGGAGAATAGGTTATTGCGGCGCTCCCAAGGATGTTGCAAAGGCCATGTCCTCCGTTCAGTCCCATCAGACATCAAACCCCAATACAATTGCCCAGCATGCTTCTGTCGAAGCATTAAACGGTCCTCAGGAATCCGTTGCCCTCATGAGAGAACAGTTTGATAAGAGAAGGCAGGTAATGTATGACAGAATCAGCAAAATGCCATATTTCTCTATGTTAAAGCCTCAGGGTGCATTCTATGCATTTATCGACTGTCATGAGGTTATCGGAAAAAAACATAAGGGTACCGTTATTAACGATATATCCGACTTTGCAAAAATACTTATTGAGGATTATCTTGTTGCGGTTATTCCCTGCGCTGATTTTGGTTTTGCCGACCATATCAGGCTTTCATATGCAACCAGTCTCGAGCAGATCAACAAAGGTCTTGACAGGATAGCCGAATGCCTTTCAAACCTTAAATAATTTACGGAGTAATCAACATGAGCGGTTATAAACGTGTCGGAAGAGAATTGATTCATAAGGGTGCCATCGTTGAACTTTACAAGGATAAGATGCAGCTTGACGACGGAAGTGTGCATGACTGGGATTTTATCAGGCATCCGGGTGCGGCTGCGGTTGTTCCGGTTGATAAAGACGGCAATATCATAATGGTAAGACAGTACAGAAATGCTCTCGGCCGTTATACCATCGAACTGCCTGCGGGAGGAAAGAATCCTGATGAGAATTTTGAAACCTGCGCTTTAAGGGAGCTTGAGGAGGAAACAGGCTTTAAAGCCGGACATCATGAGCTTTTGTGCGATATTTTCACAACCGTTGCATTGATGGATGAAAGAATTCCGATATATCTTGCAACCGATCTTGTGCCGACAAAGCAGCATCTCGATGAAGATGAATTTCTTAATGTTGAAAAGCACAGCATAGATGAATTGCTTAAAATGATTTATGAGGGAAGACTGCAGGATTCGAAAACAATATGCGGAATTCTTACATATGTAACAAAGTACGGAATTAAGAGCAAATAATTTACGGGCCGGGGACGGGAATATGTATAATATCATTCTTAAAAAGAAAAGAAACATAGAACTCAGTACCGAAGAGATATATAAGGTGATCGAGGGTTACACCAGAGGCGACATACCTGATTATCAGATGAGTGCGCTTTTAATGGCAATATGCTTTAACGGCATGAGTGAAAGGGAAACCTTTGATCTTACCATGGCCATGGCTTACAGCGGTGATATGCTCAAGCTCGAACGAATACATAACATTACTGCCGACAAGCACAGTACCGGAGGCGTGGGCGATAAAACCTCTCTTATAGTTGCGCCAATCGCTGCCGCAAACGGTGTATCAATGGCTAAAATGAGTGGAAAAGGACTCGGTCATACCGGCGGTACGATTGACAAGCTTGACTCGATTCCGGGCTTCAGGACTGAACTTAGCGAAGAAGAATTTATTGACTGTGTAAATTCCTGCGGAATGGCAATCATTTCCCAATCCGGTGAGCTTGCACCCGCCGACAAAAAAATGTACGCGTTGCGTGATGTAACTGCAACGGTTGACAGTATACCCTTAATTGCCTCCAGCATCATGAGCAAGAAGCTTGCCGCAGGGGCCAAAATTATCGTTCTTGACGTTAAATGCGGAAGCGGGGCATTCATGAAAAATTTCGAGGATGCAAAAAAGCTTGCCGAGACAATGATAGAAATAGGAAAAAGAGGCGACAGGAAAACCTATGCTCTTATTTCCGATATGGACCAGCCTCTCGGAGATTATGTCGGTAACAGGCTTGAGGTTTACGAAGCGGTTAAAATCCTCCATGGCGAGGGCACCGAGGACCTGATGGATGCCTGCCTCGATCTTTCTGCAATGATACTCATCGGAGCAGGAAAAGCAGGAGACATAGAAAGCGGCAGGACAATTGCAAAGAAAACGATTGAAAGCGGAGAGGCTCTCAGGGTATTTAAAAACTTTATTGCCGCACAGGGCGGAGATAACACATTTGCCGACAATCCCGAAATACTGATAAAACCAACAAATAAAATAGAAGTAAAAGCGGGAAAAACAGGTTATATCACGTCGATCGATACCGAAAAGATAGGTCTTGCCTCAATGTATCTTGGCGGAGGAAGACAGAAAAAAGAAGATGTGATCGATCCGGATGTCGGTCTTGTGGTTCATCGTAAAAAAGGCTCTTTCGTAAATGCCGGCGAAACCCTTGTAACTCTTTTTTCAAAACCATTATCAAACACCGAACAGGCGCTTGAATGTATTTCGGAAGCTTATAAAATAAGTCCGGAAATGCCGTCTGAGGATGAAGCATCAAAGAAACATACCCTTGCTTATCTCGGTGTCGAAGATCCGGGTGTTGACCGATGAAGTTATTTTTTATCGTTATCGGAATTTTGTTCCTGATTTTTTTTGCGGATGCGCTTATATGCAGAAAGTGGCTTGAGTTTACAAAGACAAGTATAGTCTGTAATATAAAAAAAGCCTGTCGTATCATTCATATCAGCGATCTTCATGATTACAGTTACGGAAAAGGCAATGAAAGGCTGATAAGACTTATCGAAAATGACAGACCGGATTATATATGTATAAGCGGGGACCTTCTCAATTCGAAGGGAAAGTCGGCGGCAAAAACCATAAGACTTTTGGAAGAGCTTAACAGAATAGCAAAAGTAATATATGTCCGCGGCAATCATGAGCTGATTTTTAACGAATATGATTCCAAAGCATATAATGAATATATTACGGCTGTTAAAAAAACCGGAACTATACTTCTTGATGATTCTGAATATGACAGCAATGATTTTTCTTTTTACGGATATACTAATAAAATGAGGGAATACAAGAAGTTTGGAGGTATATATCCTCTGACGCTTGAGAAAATGACGGAAGATATTCCTGTCCCGAAAAAATCCTTCAGTATTTTGCTGGCACATAATCCTGTATATTTTGATATTTATACCCGCTGGGGTGCAGACCTGATACTTTCGGGGCATCTTCACGGCGGAATAATCAGGCTTCCTTTTATCGGAGGCATAATATCGCCCCAGACTTTTTTCGGAAGAAAATATTCTGCGGGCTTATATGAAAAAAACGGGAAGTATATGTATGTTTCGAGGGGCCTCGGGCTGCATACATTACATATCAGGGTATTTAACCGGCCCGAGCTTGCACGGATCGACCTGATTCCCGAAAACAAGAGGTAGAAATGAATTCAATACCGGTAAAACTGGATGCTTTTGAAGGCCCGCTTGACCTTTTGCTGCATCTTATCGAGAAAAACAAAGTTGATATCTATGATATTCCGATTGCAATGATAACCGATCAGTATATTGAATATATTGAACAGGCTATGCAGGAGGAACAGCTTGATATTATGACTGACTTCCTTGTCATGGCGGCGACTCTGCTTCGCATCAAGTCGGCAATGCTGCTTCCTAAGGACGAGGATGAAGAAGAGGCTGAAGAGGATCCGAGACTTGAACTCACACAAAGGCTTATCGAATATAAGATGTATAAGTATGCTTCCTATGAGCTTAAGGATATGTCAATGGAAGCCTCTAAAAAGCTTTACAGATCCGAGAATTTTCCTGAAGAGGTCCGTGTATATAAAGAAGAGGTGAAGCCTGAGGATGTAATCGGAGATGCCACGCTTGAGCTGTTGAATCGTCTGTTCAACGAAATAATGAAGCGTAATGCAAACAAGCTCGATCCGATCAGAAGCCAGTTCGGAAAGATAAGCAAGGAAGAGGTTAATTTCAACGATAAGGTAAGAAGAATACAGGAATATGGTATCAAGCACAAGAAATGCAGCTTTTACCGTCTGATAAACAATAAGTCAAGCAAGGTTGAGATAATCGTTACTTTCCTTGGTATATTGGAGCTGATAAAAATGGGAAGGGTACTTGTGAGTCAGGAGGATACCTACGGCGATATTGAAGTACAGTTCCTTGCCGATGATGTCGTTCCGGTTGAACAATATTCAATCTAAGAAATTAATATATTTTGAAAGGTAGTTTTAGGTAATATATATGGAAAATCTGAAGGCTTCGCTTGAGGCAATACTTTTTGCAAGCGGAGAGGCAGTAGAGGCAAAAAGAATAGCTCAGGCCCTGGATATTGATGAAAAGCTGGTAAAAAACACACTGACTGAGCTTGCTGACGAATATAAACAGACTCAAAGAGGAATTAACATTGTTCAGCTTGAGGACAGTTTTCAGATGTGCTCGGCTCCCGAGTGCTATGAAAGCCTCATAAAGCTCTGCCATGTGCCAAAAAAACACAATCTCACTGATGTTATGCTTGAAACGCTTTCGATCATCGCTTATAAACAGCCTGTTACAAGACAGGATATTGAGTCGATCAGAGGAGTAAAAAGCGATTTCGCCGTCAACAAGCTGCTTGAATACAATCTGATTCAGGAGCTTGGAAGAAAGGATGTTCCGGGACGTCCGATTCTGTTCGGAACAACTGAGGATTTCCTTAGAGTATTCGGTGTAAGCGACACAGATGAGCTGCCGGTCATCAGCCCTGAGAAGATAGAAGAGTTTACGAAAGAAGCAATGGATGAAACCAATGTCGTGGAATTAAATAATCTTTGATTTTATCAACAAAAAGTAAAGGCAGGAACCTTTCGGAACCTGCCTCTTTTTTTATTCGTCAATGTACTTGTTGTAAAATCTTTTTACTATGATATCAAGAGCATATTCATCAAGCTTTCCAAAGTTTGAACGAAGAAGAGCCTTAATGCCTTCAATCTTGAGGTCGTAGTTTTCTTCATTGCTTGCCGTGGCTTTCTCAAACTGCTTAGCCGTTGTCTTGGTGCAGTTGGTAATGAGCCATGAGGTAAACAGTGAGTTCAGCTGACCGCCTGTAAGTGCGAGTACAAAATTAGTGGACTTCAATGCCGTGAAATCCTTGGGCTGTGATGTACCCTTAACTGCTTCAACCGAGAAGAGCTTGTTAAGCTCATAGGAATTGGTAGATCTTAGCGTGCCTGTCAGGGAAGCGAGAGAGTTGCTCGAATCATCGGAACTGCCCTGAGCACCGCCCTTACGGTATTTGGAATAATCAATCTCTGTTCGTGACGTATAGAAGGACATATCGTCTTTTTTCTGTGAGTAATCGGGAACGAAACCTGTATAGTCAAGTTTAACATCCTCTTCCTCATCAACGACAACGAAATCAGGATTCTTTTCCTTTTTGGGCTTGGCCTTGTTGGGATTGTTCTTCCTTTCCATGGCACGTTTTTCAGTTTTAGCTTTCAGTTTTTTATAGGCTTCGGGATCGAATCCCATGCTCTGTGCGATCCTTGTGTCTTCATCGTCGGTATCGTCTTCATGATAATCAGGTACGAAACCTCTGTATATACCCGAATCAATATCGTCAATATTATCGGTATCACCGAACTTGGAATTTTTTTTGGAATCAAAAGCAGCTTTGAATTTATCTGCTCCTGATTTCTTTAAATCTTTGTTGATCACTTCTTCGAAAACTTTGTTGTCGGAGCTTGAACTCTTTGAACTGTCCTTGGAAGTGAAAGGATTGTCAGCAAAAATATCTTCAACAATCGGTTCGGTTGTATAACGGCTGTCATCATCAAGGCTGAATTCAGGTTCCTTGCGAATAAAGCTGTCAAATATGCTCTCGGGCGTCTTTTCCTCTTTGGGAGTAGTTATATCTTCGGGAGCAGGGAGTGGAGATGAGAATGTGGATTCACCTGAAGACGCAGCAAACTCATTTCCTGAGAAAAAAGGTATACCGGAATCTTCCTGTTCATCATCTGCTTTGGGAACCTCTTCCTTTTGTGCACCGAAAATCGAATTGAATTTTTCCTGCTTGATAGAAGAGAAGAAGCTGGAATATTCGTCTCCGGAATCATTCTTTTTTACTTCTTCGGTATCTTCTTCAGAACCGGGCTCAACCTCAACAGCATCAACAACAATGGTGTCACCGATATTGTATTCCTCTACAGGTTCTGTTTCAACAAAGATAGGTCCGTCTTCGGGTTCGATATCTTCGAAGAAATTGCTGGTTTCGGGCATCTTGAAATCGGAGGAGACTGCTTCACCGTCAACTCTGGGAATGTAACCGAAGCGTGATTCTTCCGTTTTGCCGAGCTCATCAAAGCTGAATCCTTTGGAAGTTCTCGTGCTTTTCTGAGTATCGTTAGACTGCTGTTTGAAAAGGTCGGTGAAACGGTTAACCCTCTGTTCACTTTCTTCCTTCTTGCGTCTTTCTTCCTCTTCCTTACGGCGTAAAGCTTCCTCGGCAGCACGTTTTCTTTCTTCCTCGGCACGGGCTTTAAGTTCTTCTTCGGCAGCACGTTTGGCTTCTTCTGCACGGAGTCTTGCTTCTTCTGCCTGAGCTTTCAGGGCATCAATCTTAGCCTGGGCAGCAGCTTTTGCCTGTTCTGCCTTAAGCTTGGCTTCCTCCTGAATCCTCTTTTTATATTCCTCGGCTTCACGAACCTTTGCTTCAGCTTCTTCACGAGCCCTCTGAGCTTCATTTTTAACTCTTTCGGCTTCAGCCTCGGCACGCTTGATTTCTTCGGCCTGTATACGCTTTCTTTCTTCTTCGAGACGTCTGCGTTTTTCTTCCTCTTCCTGCTTTCTGCGTTCCTCGGCTTCGGCTTTGCGTCTTGCTTCTTCTTCTGCCCTGCGTCTTGCTTCCTCTTCGGCACGTTTCTTTGCTTCTTCTTCGGCGCGACGCTTGTCTTCCTCAGCTTTGAGACGTTTTGCTTCAATAGCATAGAATGCGGTATAAGCTTTCAAGGCTTCCTTCGATTTTTCGGGAGCAACATTGATCTTATAGTTTCTTTCGCGAAGATTCATGTTGTAGCTTGACGGTATGCCCTGTGAGTTGAGATATTCAACAACACGTTCTGCTGACTCTTCACTGGTAACAGAAAACAATGAAATTGTCTTGTTGGCAGCTTCGGCAGCAGGAGAAGGCTCTTCATTTTTTTCCGGCTCCGGAACTCCGGCAATTGTTATAAGCCCCATTTTGCAATCCGGACAGATCATAACAGAATCGTCAAAAGTCTTTTTGCATTTGGTACATTGTTTAGACATTCTTTCTCCTCCTGTGTAGAATAACACTTAATATATTATAACTAAGGAAAGAGAAATAAGCAAGCACAAGCAGTGTACAATAAAAATTACTTGAACAAATGACGTGATTTTTTACATTTTTGTAATTAATCATTTTAAATATAACGTTTTTTACAAAATAATTAAATTTATATACCGGATGAACGAAATATTTTTTCTTTTTTTGTAAGTTTTGATCAATGAAAAATCTGCCGGTTTTCTGTTATAATTGCTCATATAAAAAAGTCTTCCGGATTTTTAAAATCCGTCGGTTTCATTTGGTGAAGCTGCAGGCGCGTCACCAAAGGGTATAACGCCTGCGTCATGGTACGATAAATGAAGAAAAAAATATGTTTCTTTATTGCGGCTTTATTTCTTTTGTTGTTTATTCTATATCTTAAGACAAACCGCATCAGTTCAAAGGTTAAAAATCAAATGAATATCCCGACTGCTACGGAAACAATTGCAAAACCCGAACTGACAATTGTGGAGCCGACAAAAAAGATAAGCGTCAGGGTATCAACACCTGAAGTCTCAAAAGCAATGATTCCGGAAATAGCAGGAGATCCGACAATGATTACAAAAACAATAAAGCCGACACTAACGGCCGGTCCGACATATCTGCCGGAAACAATTACTGTCCCAACAATTATTCCGGAACATATTACAATTGCATTGACGAAAGAACCGTTTCCGACAACGTTACCGACACAGACAATAATAATAACGCCAACGCCTGCAGCGATAACATCAAAAGTGATTTCGGAAGCCTTGTCATCCGAATGTTTACACAAAAGAAAGAAAACAATATATGAAACCGTAACAGTAAATGCCGAAGGCATATGGGTTGATGTGGAGGTTTATAAAGAGATGCTTGTCTGTGAGTGCGGAAAGAGGGAAGATGAATTTGATGACATATCAGATTTTTATCTTCATTGTCTTAAAAATGACGAAAATTACTGTTTGGAAAATGTTCCAAGCGGTGAATATTACAGGGAGTGGAAGGAAACACGTGCCGAATACACTTATGAAAGAGAGGTGGGATGGATATGCCCTGATTGCAATGAAAAGTATTATAATAAGCAGAATTGAAAGGAAAACAAAATGAAAAACATAAATAAAAAAATGATTGCAGGACTTCTTATGCTTGTTTTGCTTGCCGGAATCATTCTCGGTGAAAGCAATCTTGCCGCTTTTGCAATGGAGTCAAAAGAAAAAGAAAAGGTAAGCTTAAGCTTTAACGACAAGGGAAAACTGTTTTTTGAAAAAGAAAGGGGTAATCAGGCTTGTTTTAAATCAGGTGAAACAGTCAAAGTATATTTTGATGCCATAGAGGATTATGCCCTGACAGAGCTTAATGTTTATTCTGCATCGGGAAATATTGAATACGAAATGGATATGCAGCAAAACTGCTTTACTTTTGTAAAACCTGATGAGAGCGTTATGGTAAGTGCAGTCTTTTCATGGATGCGGACAACCGGACTGAATAAGGTTGGGAAAGCCGAGGTGGTTGGCGGTATCGAATATATTATAAACAATATCGATGAAAAGTATATAGCCTTGAAAAATATCAAGGAAATTGTTCCCGCTGACGGAATCTGGGTAAAGGATACTTTGGCTGACGGTTCAAAGCTTAAAGAAAAAACGATAGATGCAATGACTTCTGTAGTGGAATGCGACGATCCGGATTTTGATGCATATGCTCTTATATCCCAGACCGACAGCGTGAGCATATTGTATGATGCCGATCCGACTTCGGATTACTATGTTTCATATGTTGATAAAATGACAAATGACAATGAAAGCTATATAAGTGACTTTTGTTTTGCCTATACCAACATGAACGGCGAAGTGATAAAGGACTGTATTTTTGACAGAAAAACAGGTCTGGCATATGTTCCGAAGAAATATACAGTTGAAAATAAAAACGGACTTGGTGTTCTAAATGTTCAGGTACAGTTATTGCATATATTCAGGAATAACGAGGCTAAAGCCGGAGTGAATGTAATTATCGAAAAAGATGGCATCAAAGGGAAAACAGCGGAAAGCGGAAAAATCAAAACCGACGCCGTGTACGAAGAAATATATATTCAGCTTGCGGAGGACAAAAAAGCCTTATCGGAAATAAAAGAAGAAAACCTCCGTGTTTATGTTGACGGAATATCAAACAGCGATTTTTCCTATAGTGAGGAAAGCGGAGTTCTTGCAATAAATGCGGGAGCAGCTGGCATTGACACTGTTGAAATCAGCATAAATAAAGAAAAGGAAAATAATGCAGTAACCGACCTGCTGCTCAGAGCTTCCGGTATAATGGGACTTAAGGCAAATGCGGCAGATGCCACAACAATGAGAAGCATTCCGGTTTCGGGACAGGTGATAAAGGTCAGTGATGTACCTGTTGTCGGCGATTCGTGGGAAATGAACTGGTGGTACAATTATATCGGAAGAAGTATCGGAGATTATAATCTGAAAGCCAATTCGGGCACGGCAACATTTTATGATGAGGAATGTAAGGCCGCAGCTAATTCTTTGTATAACGGAGTAAATACCAGCTCGGTAAACGCAGGAATAAATGTTGACGGTGCCTATGCCTATACTCTTGATATCAACGGAAATGTCCTTGACGGTTTGAGCGCTGTGCAGGATTATGTAATCAACAATAACGGTAAGTATTCTCTTGACAAAGCAGTAAGCATGATTTCGGGCAATATGAACGGTGAGCTTATAACCGTAGGAGGACCGAGAACCGATGCCGTTTCTGCATCTAAGGGATGGTATACGAAGAGTTCGAACGGAAGAACATATGTATATGACGGCTGGTATAACAATTCAGGCCAGACCTATATCGAAAATTATTACAGAAGCATCAATACCGACATAAAGGAGGCATATATTTCAACGGGAAGCCAGAATCTGAAAAAGATGGTAGACAATAATATAGATCCTCTTGCCTGTTCATATGTGATCTATATGAAATGCAATCATTCGGGAGCATCTTTCGGCGAAAACAACTCAAGACGCGTAATGGCAAGAGTTATCGCCGTAAATGAAAACGAAGGTACGATGTACATAGCCTATACCTCATCAAAAGACAATACTCAGACAACTTCCGCCATCTATAAGTACAGGTATGTTCTGCCCGAAGAGCCCCTGGGGTCGGTACGCTTTAAAAAGGGATCTTCTATGAAAAGCATAACCGATAATAATAAGTGCTATTCATTTGAAGGAGCGGTTTATTCCCTTTTCTATAAAAAAGAAAGTAATCCCGTTGCGGTATATAACAATGACGGATATGTTTTTAATCAGGGCATAAAGGTTGCGGAATTTGTTGTCGGAGCGGACGGAAACGGAAGAGCAGACAAACTGAATTTGGCTGAGTTTAAAAATCTTGAGATTTCAACGGACAAGCTTATTCTTGGCGGACTTCCAGCCGGATTTTATGCTCTTGCGGAAACGAAAAGACCAGACAATAACAGTTATGCGATTGAGAGAGAAATACACAGGTTTGAAATAAACAGGGAAAATGCAGAAAATACCGTGATGATCAGCGGAAGCGATATTCCGTACAACGACCCGATGCTGATAACAATTAAGAAGGAAGGTTTAAATTCCGCATCGTTTGATATGTCAGGCACCGTGTTCAGGCTTGATTATTACGATGATTTTTACGAAAAAGCTGAGGAACTTCCCGAAGAATGCACAAAAACATGGTATTTGTCTCCGAAGAAAGCCAAAGACACCTATATCTGCGCATACGATGAAGCTTACATTACAAAGCAGGCGGGATATATAAGCGACAGCCTATATACAAGCCTTGAAAACAAACCGGTACTACCTCTCGGAACAATTGTACTAAGAGAAGTTAAGGCGGCACAGGGGTTTGTAAAAAACAGCGGAGAACTTAAGGACAGTAAAGGAAATGTTTTTCCGAACAATGTTTTTATCGGCAGGGTATCATATTCCGAAGAACTCGGACGTGCCTGCCTTAAGGGAATATACGGAAAGCAGTCCGCTCTTTATTTTGCAGATTATCCCGAGGGGGCAGAGCTTTTGATGACAAATGAGGCTGTCAGAGGCGACATAAGCCTTCGAAAAAAGAACCTGAATAATGACGAGGGCATGAAAAATATAAGCTTCAGGCTTTCGCTTCTTGACGCCGAAGGGAAAATTACCGAATCAAATATCATCACCACAGGAACGGAAGGCGAATATGATTCGATAAATGATGACAAGCTTAAATTTGCAGGCAAAAAAGGTCTGGTATACGGAAAATACATGCTCGAAGAGATTAGAAACGATGCAAATAAGGGCTATATACTTGCCGATCCCATAATCTTTGAAATAAGCGAGGACAAGCAAAAGCTTGAATTCATAATATGTAATGCACCCGAACCTGAGCTTTCAACTTTTGAAGCGGATGTTAACATGGGAAAACACTTCAGCTTTTCAGGAAAGATCAAGGTAAAGGATACGGTGAAATACAATAATCTTGAAGCAGGTAAGGAATATACTGTCAAAGGAATCCTTATGAAAAAGTCGGAGGATGAAATAAAGCCTCTTAAAGATAAGAACGGTAATTTAATCTGCGCCAACAGTTACATAGTAACGCCCGGTGAATTTTCCAAAAACCGTTATGAATTCTGCGGAGAAACCGAGCTGCTGTTTGAGTTTGAAGACGAAAAAGAAAACGGTACCTGCTTTGTGATATTTGAATACCTGTTTGAAGGAAAAGATGAGGAAAAACTTAAAACAGACGAAAATGACCGTGTGATAACAGGTGATGTATACAAAGACAAAGAAGGAAATGAGGTAAAGCATACCGATGCAAATGATGTAAATCAGACCGGATATATACCGGTCATACATACCAAAGCAAGAGATTCAAAAACAGGAGAAAATATTGCGCTTGCAGCTAAGGATACGGTTCTGATCGATAAGGTAAGCATATCCGGAATAATACCGGATGAGGATTATGTGATAAAGGGCCGGCTTTATATCAAGAATGATAAGGACTTTTATAAGAATGAAAACGGCGAAATACTGGTTGTTGAAAAAGAGCTTAAGGCTTCGGCTGCAGAGCCCCGGCTTGAACTGGTTTTTGAGATTGATGCATCTGAGCTTAAAGGAAAAGATATAGTGGTTTTTGAAGAGCTGTATTATGGCGATGATCTGATTGCAAAGCATGAAGATGCAGATGACGTGGATCAGACTATAAGCTTTCCGGAGGGAAAAACAAAGGCTTCAAACAAGGAAGGAAACGGAAATGTAATTAATAACGATGGTCTTTCTACAATTGTAGACAAAGTCATGTATAATAATCTGATTCCGGGAAAAAACTATGTTCTTAAGGCCGTTCTAATGGATAAGGCTGACAACAGTGTGATCAAAAGAGAAAACGGAGAAGAATTCTATGTCCTGAGGGATTTTATACCAAAGGAAAAGAGCGGGGAAGAAGAGCTTACGATCGTAATTGACAGTAAGCTTGTCGCCGGAAAGACTCTGGTTGTTTTTGAAGAATGTACGCGTGACGGGAAAAAAGTTTTTATCCATGCTGACATAAATGACGGTGAACAGACCGTTTTTGTACCCGAAATTCCCGAAGAACCGGAAAAGCCGGAAACACCGGATGTTCCTGAAACACCGGACACTCCAAAAACTCCTGAAACACCAAATAAGCCTTCCGAGCCTTCTTCGCCAAAAACGGCCGATGATTTTGACAGCAGATACTTTTTGTTTGCGCTTATCTCGGTAATAACTCTGGGATTTTCCGAAAGAATGAAAAAGAAACACAGATAAAAAAAGTGTCAGAGCAGTAACTAAACCGCTCTGACACTTTTTTTAGTCGTCAAATAAACCGTTATAATATTCTTCGACCAAAGAATCAAGATAAACTTCATCAAGCGAAACAAGCTCGGGTATTTCCAGGGTCATACGCTTTTTTATGTAATCTATGCGAAGAAGGAAGTTTTCTTCGGGGCTGTTTTCAGAAGAGTCGGCACTTTTAATATCGTCTGCGCTGATATTCTGTGAAAGCCAGGTTTTAATGTGGTTTGTCAGCTGTTCTTCCTGAACCGAGTCGGCCTGATATTCCTTGGATTTTTTGAGAGAATGAAAACCCCAGTATGTCATGGCAACGAACATGAACAGCATCATTATGTATGAGAAAAGCTGCGTATTTACAATTGAAAGCAGTCCGAGCATATGAAGCAGGACAAAAACAATTCCGCCGATTCCTATAAATATCAGCATATAGCCGCTTCCTGACATTTCCTCGGCTTTGGCTTTTTTGGATTCGTAGACCGTTGATCCGCCGGCATATACGAAATCCCTCAGTGTATCTATTTCCTCTTCAGAGGATTCTCTATTATCATTTTCAGATGCTTCCGGGCTGTCTGGATGCTTATCCTCAGCTTCGTGCAGTTTCTTAAGATTGGAAGCGACCTCCTGCATATTGACTGTGTCGACAATATACGACCCGTCGATCTGCCTTACACAGGCAAGATTTCCTTCAACCTTTACAAAGGCAGCCAAAGCCTTTTTGGCCTGATCGTAATCATCTTCGGAAAAAGAAAGATAATCAATATCATCAACATAAACAGGCTTTGCCTGAATCCTGCTGTATTCCAGATATTTTATAAATTTGGAATAGGCTTCATCATCGTTAAAATGGCAGAGCGGTCTGTCGGAAGAAATGTCCAACGAAGCAACCAAGGGGGTATTGCAATCGCTGCAAAAGGTGAAACCGTCTCTGTATTCATTCTTGCATTTGGGACACCAGGGCATGTTAAATACCTCTTTTCTAATATTCTACAGTTAGTTATAATAACTTTTTTTGATTGATTTGTAAAGTATAAGTTAAAAAATCAAGGCTTATATTGAAGAATTCCGAAAGCTATGATAAAATAACAACATAAATAAGAAGCTGAGGAATAGCTGCAGGCGTGTCACCGGATTGGCACCACGCCTGTGGTATGGTACGATAAATGAAAGAAACAAAGCTTGCTCTTTCCGAAGAAATATTAATGAACATCGAAAAACCGGCGAGATATATCGGTGGTGAAGTTAATATGTCGGAAAAATACAAAGAGAATGTCGACATCAGGTTTTGCATGTGCTTTCCCGATGTATATGAGATCGGAATGAGTCATCTGGGCATTCAGATTTTATATGATATGTTTAATAAAACAGATGGTGTAAGCTGTGAAAGAGTATATTCTCCATGGCCCGATCTTGACAGGATCATGAGAGAGAAAAATATACTCTTGTTTTCTCTTGAATCCCAGAGACCCATAAAGGAATTTGACTTTCTCGGTATCACGCTTCAGTATGAAATGTGTTACACGAATATACTGCAGATACTTGATCTGTCCGGCATTCCCCTGTTTTCGAAGGACAGAACAGAAGAGGATCCAATTGTCATAGGCGGCGGTCCCTGTTCATATAATCCGGAGCCCATTGCAGATTTTTTCGATATTTTTTATCTTGGCGAGGGAGAGACAAGATATGCCGAGCTTTTAATGCTCTACAGACAATGTCGTAGGGAAAAGCTTGGCAGAGAGGAATTTCTAAAAAGAGCATGCCGTATACCGGGCATTTATGTTCCTTCTCTTTACAGTGTTGACTATAATGATGACGGAACAATAAAAAGCTTTGAGCCGCTTTACGATTTTGTGCCGTCAAAAGTTAAAAAAGAAGTTGAAATGAATATGTCTGACACATATTATCCCGAAAAACCCCTGATTCCCAATATTCAGGCGGTTCAGGACCGTGCAACTCTTGAAATCCAGCGCGGCTGCATAAGAGGATGCAGATTTTGTCAGGCAGGTATGATATACCGTCCGATAAGAGAAAGAAGCCTTGAATTTTTAAAGGATAAGGCAAAGAAAATGCTTGATTCCACAGGTTATGAAGAAATTACGTTAAGCTCCTTAAGCTCAAGCGATTATTCGAAGTTAAAAGAACTTGTTTATTTTCTTATTGACGAATACAGCAGCAAAAATATAAATATAGCCCTGCCTTCTCTGAGAATAGATGCTTTTGCCCTCGATGTTATGAGCAAGGTTCAGGACATAAACAAAAGCTCTGTTACTTTTGCCCCCGAAGCAGGCTCGCAAAGGATGAGAGACACCATAAACAAAGGTCTTACCAAAGAGGATATTTTAAAGGGCTCAAGGCTTGCTTTCGAAGGTGGCTGGAACAAGGTAAAGCTTTATTTCATGCTCGGTCTTCCGACGGAAACCGAAGAGGATGCGAGAGATATCGCCAGACTGGCAAATGATATTGCGGTGGAATACTATGAAATTCCCAAGGATCAAAGGAACGGCAAGGTTTCGATAACGATAAGCACTTCTTTCTTTGTGCCGAAACCTTTTACTCCTTTCCAGTGGACTGCAATGGCTTCCAAGGAAGAATATCTTAGCCATAAATCTGCCCTGAGGGATGAGCTCGGAAAAATGCTTAATGCTAAGAGCATAAAATATAACTGGCATGACTCTGACACATCCGAGCTTGAGGGGGTATTCGCAAGAGGCGACAGAAGACTGGCTGCCGTAATATATGATGTGTATTCAAAGGGGTGTATTTTTGATGCCTGGGTTGAATATTTCAAATACGATGTATGGGAAGAATCCATAAGGTCACACGGTCTGTCCTTTGAATTTTACAACAGGCGTGAAAGAAGCTATGATGAAATACTTCCGTGGGATTTTATTGATGCTGGTGTAAGCAGGAATTTCCTGAAAAGAGAATACGAAAATGCAAAAAAGGCTGTTGTGACACCGAACTGCAGGGAAAAATGCTCCGGCTGCGGTGCTGCAGGCTATGGCGGAGGTGTATGCTTTGAGAGTAAGAATTAAATTTTCCAAATTTGATACTATGCGTTTCATAGGTCACCTCGATGTCGTGAGATATTTTCAAAGGTTACTAAGACGCTCCGGTCTTCCCGTAAAATATACCGAAGGCTACCACCCTCACCAGATCATGAGCTTTGCTCAGCCTTTGGGACTCGGACTTACAAGTGACGGCGAATATCTTGACACTGAGTTTGATAAGGAAATACCGCCAGATCTTATTGCCGAAAAAATGAGATCGGTGCTTTCCCACGGTTTTGATATCAGATCTGCCTTCAGGCTGGCGGACAGGGAAGTTAACAAAAAGATAGTCACGTCAATGTCACTTATCAGCAGGGCGGTATATCTGCTGATTTTAAAGGACGGTGACGGAGAAGGCGCAAAAAAGCATATTCCCGTTGAAAAACTGAAGGAAATACTCGGAAAAGAAAAGCTTAATATTGTAAAGAAGACTAAAAAAGGCGAAAAGGAAATAGATCTGAAAGAATATATTTATGAAACCTACTACAGCGGTGACGGCCTTGAAACTCTGGAGGAAATATATGTTTCAAATCATTCTACGCCTGTAGTAAACAAAAAAATGCTTCTTGACGGTTCCATTCATGCGCCTGAATTTTGTGCCGGTGAATATCTGATAGTAAGCCTGAGCGCCGGAAGCGAGACCAACATTTCTCCGGACCTTTTTATGGAGTCGGCATTTGCTGACGCCGGGATAAGATTAAGTAAAAATGATTTCAGGATACATCGTGTCGAACTCTACGGCAGTACTCCTGAGGAAAGTGTGCCATTATGCCTGATACCCTGATAATTTATGAAAAAAACAATGCGATAGTATGTGCGGGTTTTGAAAACAGAAAGCCGGTTAGCCTCGACATTGAAGAAAAAAAGGATGTTTTCAGAAACGGAAATGTTTATGTCGGACATATCAACAAGATTTTATGGCATCTTCGGGCTGCTTATGTGGATATCGGAATGCCTGACGATTGCTATATGGAGCTGAAGGAGGGTTTTGATTATCTTACCGATAAGGATCATCCTGACGGTGAGCTTCACGTCGGAGATGATATTATTGTGCAGCTGATAAAACAGCCTCTCAAAAAAAAGCCGGCAACCGTATGCCCTGCAATCGAGATTGACGGAAGACTTGCCGTAATCAAATACATGGGACAGAAACAGAACACAGAGGTTTGTTTTTCCTCAAAAATCAGCGATAAGAAATTCAAGAATGAAATGTCCTCCATTTTAAGCCCGGCAGTTCCCACGAAAATGATAGCGCTGCTGCGTACAAATGCGACAGAAGCAAGTCATGAAGAAATTGTTGCCGATTATGAAAGAGGGCACAGAATACTTGAAAACATAATAGAGCTTAACGGAAAAAGAACCAAGGGAAGCCTTCTTTATTCTGCTTCGCCAAAGTATATCACGACAATAAGGGACTCTGCTGAAATTGAAGTCAAAAAAATGATAACGGATTCTCCCGACGTTTATGTGACGCTTAAGGATTATCTCAGCGAATACAGACCGGAGATGTTGTCTGCTCTTGAGTTTTACAGTGATGAACATCAGGCTCTCGAAAATGTTTTTGACATGCAGAAGAATCTGTCGGAAATATGTTCCGAAAAAGTATGGCTTAAATCCGGCGCTCAGCTTGTGATACAGCAGACGGAAGCTTTGATTTCGATAGATATAAATTCCTCGAAGGCCTCGGCTGACCGCAAAAATTTTAAAAACGGTTTTCTTGAGCTTAATCTTGAAGCGGCGAGAGAGATTTCAAGGCAGCTTATATTAAGAAATTACTCCGGAGTGATAATTGTGGATTTTATTAACGACAAGAGTACACCCGGGCCGGCTTTTATCAGAGAACTCGAAAAAATATTTGAAAAGGATAAGCGTACGCAGGTAGTTGACATTACTAAACTTGGGCTTGTAGAGCTTACAAGGAAGCGTGAAGAAGGTGATGTTTCTTCCTTAATAAAAAAATATAAACTAATTTCAAAATAGTTGTTGACTTTTTTTGGGAATTTTGTTATATTATTTGAGTATGCCGCTTGGCGAGGTTTACAAGTATCGATGATCACCGAAGCCAGCGAGTAATGATAATAGGAGGTGCCTTAATATGTACGCAATTATTGCAACCGGCGGGAAGCAGTATAAGGTAGCTGAAGGCGATATCATTAATGTTGAAAAGCTTGGCATTGAGTCCGGCGAAACCGTTACCTTTGATCAGGTTCTTGCCGTAAATAACGGTGAGCTTGTTGTCGGAACACCTGTTGTGTCCGGTGCTAAAGTTACCGCAAAAGTTCTTTGCGAAAGAAAAGCAAAGAAGGTAATCGTTTACAAGTACAAGAGAAAGAGCGGTTATCACAAGAAGAACGGACATCGTCAGCTGTTTACAAAGGTACAGATTGAGTCAATTACAGCTTAATTGCCTTGATCGGGGTGACAAAGGATGATTACCGTATCCATATTCAAAAACAAAGCAGGTAAGATATCCGGCTTTTCGCTTGCCGGTCATGCCGGTTATGCCGAAGAGGGCGAGGATATAGTCTGCTCGGCAGTTACAGCACTTTCATTCAATACCGTAAACAGTATTGAGGCTTTCTGTAACGATAAAATCGTACTTGATGTTGCCGATGAGAACGAAGGAGGATATTTAAGGCTTGATCTTAAAAATCCGTCTGAAGAGGCTTTGCTTCTTTTAAAATCTTTTGAGCTCGGGATAAAAAACATCTGCGATGAATATGGCGAACATGTTAATATTGTTTATTCGACTCAGTAAGGAGGAAAATGGTCATGTTAAAGATGAACCTTCAGTTTTTTGCTCATAAAAAGGGTGTTGGTTCCACAAAGAACGGACGTGATTCCGAGTCAAAGAGACTGGGTGCCAAGAGAGCTGACGGACAATTCGTTAAAGCAGGCAACATTCTCTACAGACAGCGTGGAACAAAGATTAATCCTGGTGTTAATGTAGGCATCGGCGGTGATGATACTCTTTTTGCTCTTACGGACGGAATTTTAAGATTCCAGACAAAGGCAAAAGGCAAGAAGTATGCCAATGTAGTTCCCGTAGAGGAGTGAGAATCCGGATTATTAAAGCCCTGAAGTTTTTCAGGGCTTTTTTTCAAAATGAAAGGTAAAATGAACTGATGTTTGCGGATACAGCAAAAATCTATATCAGGTCAGGTAAAGGCGGAGACGGACATGTAAGCTTCAGACGCGAGCTTTTTGTCGCTGCCGGAGGACCGAACGGAGGAGACGGCGGCAAGGGCGGAGACCTGATCTTCGAGGTCGACGACGGACTTAACACACTTAACGAATACCGTTATAGGCATAAGTTCTGTGCCGAGCATGGCGAAGAAGGCGGAAAAAACAACTGCACCGGAAAGGACGGAGCAGATCTGGTTCTTAAAGTGCCTGCCGGAACCATAATACGTGAAGCAAATACCGGAAAGGTAATTGCGGATATGTCCGGTGACAACCGTCGGCAGATCATCCTTAAAGGCGGCAGAGGCGGCAAAGGAAACCAGCACTATGCAACACCTACGATGCAGGTGCCTCAGTATGCCCAGCCGGGCCAGAAGGCAATGGAACTTGACGTCATACTTGAACTCAAAACAATTGCAGATGTCGGACTTGTCGGTTTTCCCAACGTCGGCAAATCAACCTTTCTTTCGAGAGTTACCAATGCAAGACCGAAGATTGCGAATTATCATTTCACTACATTAAATCCGAATCTCGGAGTTGTCGAACTTGATAATGACGGTTTCGTCATCGCTGATATTCCGGGCCTAATCGAAGGAGCTTCGGAAGGAATCGGACTCGGTCATGAGTTTCTTAAACATATTGAGAGAACAAGAGTTATCTGCCACATCGTTGACGGAGCGGGGATAGAAGGCAGGGATCCTGCCGAGGATATTATAAAGATAAACTCGGAGCTTGAAAAGTATGATCCGAAGCTGATGGAAAAGCCGCAGATAATCGCAGCAAACAAAATGGATCTTCTTGGTCCGGAGGAACAGGAGACAGCAATAAGCCTTTTAAAAGAAGAGCTAAAAAACAAAATAAATGAAGATGTGGAAATCATTCCCGTCTCTGCAGTTTCGGGTCAGAATGTCAAAGAGCTTCTGTATAAAATAAATTCTTTGCTTAAGACCCAGCCGAAGAATACAATAGTATTTGAACAGGAATATTTTCCCGAGGAATATATCGACGAAGAGCTTCCGTTTACAGTCGAATATGATGAAGAAAACGAAGCATATGTTGTTGAAGGTCCGAGAATTGAAAAAATGCTCGGTTACACAAATCTTGATACCGAAAAAGGCTTTGAATTCTTTCAGGGCTTCCTAAAGAGAAGCGGCGTGCTTGACGAGCTTGAGGCACTGGGAATCAAGGATGGCGATACCGTAAGAATGTACGGACATGCCTTCGATTATTATAAATGATTTTCTTTTGGAATGAGGATGATTAAATGAACAGCAAACAAAGAGCTTATCTAAAAGGGCTTGCGATGAATATAAATCCCAGCTTTCAATGCGGCAAGGGCAGCATTACACCCGGATTTACGGAAGCAATAAGGGAAAATCTTGATGCCAACGAGCTTATTAAGATCACTGTCCTTAACAATTGCGATGATGACCCAAGAGAAATTGCACAGCTTCTTGCCGACCGTACCGGATCAGAGGTAGTACAGGTAATAGGAAAAAAGATCATACTTTACAAGAAGGCCAAGAAAAGCAAGATTGATATCGACGGAGTAAAATAATGAAAAGAGCAGCGATACTCGGAGGCTCGTTTAATCCGATGCACATAGGACATGCCGAAATGATAGAAGAGGCAAGAAGAGTCCTGGCTCCGGATGAGCTGTGGCTGATGCCGGCGAAGAAGCCTCCTCATAAAGCAGCCTATGAATATGCCGGAGACGAGCACAGGGTCAATATGCTTAAAGCTTATGCTTCGGACTTTGACGATGTGTTTGTCGATGAAACAGAGCTTCATATGGACGGCTTCACATATACAGCAAATACAATGAAGCTTCTTAAGGACCGGCACACTGATATAAACTTTATTTTTCTGATGGGCGCGGATTCGGCAAAGAACTTTCATAACTGGTATAAGCCCGAAGTCATTGTTGAAAATGCCGAGCTCGGCTTGTTTTCAAGAAACGATATAGGCAAGGAAGAGCTGGAGGAGCTGGTAGACTCTTTAAAAAGTAAGTTTGGCGGTGTTTATCATATTATCGATTTCAAACCTGCCGATATTTCCTCGACTATGATAAGAAGCCTTGCCGGTGAAGGCAAGGATATAAAAGGCCTTGTGCCCGAAAAGGTCAGGGAATATATTGAAAAAGCAGGACTCTACAGCAAAGAGCCCGAAACGGGATATGACAAAGAATTTCTGATCTCCGAAATGGAAAAGGCACTTAAACCTTCTCGTTTTAAACACTCTCTTGGAGTGATGGAAACTGCTAAAGAACTGGCAACGATTTACGGTGCCGATTCGCAAAAAGCCGAGATTGCAGGCATCCTGCATGATTGTGCCAAAAATCTCGGTCCCGACAAGCTGAGGAATCTTTGTTGTCAGAACAATATACCGGTTTCGGAACGGGAGAAAACAGATGATAATGTTGCGGATGCACTGCTTCATTCAAAGGTCGGTGCCTTGCTTGCAAAAAATCTTTATAATGTTGATGACAAAGAAATACTTGACGCGATTTATTATCATACCGTTGGCAGACCCGAAATGCCATTGCTTGAAAAAATAATATATTTAGCCGATTTCATCGAACCTTCAAGAACCCAGAACTGTAAGCCGGGACTTGATGTAATAAGAAAGCTTGCAAAAACTGATATCGACCGGGCTGTTTATTATGCAACAAAAGCAACAGTGGATTATGTGACTGAAAAAGGACGTTATCTAAATCCCGAAAGCCTTGAAACCCTTAAGTATTACAGCCGGTATAAAGGAGAATTTTAATGGATATTAAAGAAGTCAATCTTATAAAAGCAGCGCTTGAAGACAAGAAAGCCAATGACATAAAGGTACTTGACGTATCTGAGCTTACCACCATTTGTGACTATATGATCATTGCGGATGCTTCGAATATCAACCTTCTGGATACAATTGTTGACGCTGTTTATGATACAATGGCAAAAAATGAAATTTTTCCTAAGATGACCGAGGGAAACAAAAATTCCGGATGGGTTCTTATGGATTACAATGATATTATCGTGCAGCTTTTTAATTCCGATATGAGAAGCTTTTACGATCTTGAAAGAATCTGGTGTGATGCCAAGGAAATATAAGCCGGGGAGGATGAAGACTTGATTAAAGTCAGCGGTCTTACGAAATATTACGGCAATAAAAAAGCCATCGAGGATATAAGCTTTGAGCTTGAAGACGGAAAAATCTACGGTTTTCTGGGCCCTAACGGAGCCGGAAAATCCACAACAATGAACATCATGACGGGTTATATCGGCGCGACAAGCGGAAGCGTTGAGATAAACGGTTATGATATACTCGAAGAGCCCGAAAAAGCGAAGAAGAACATCGGCTATCTTCCCGAAATCCCTCCTTTGTATCCGGATATGACAGTAGAGGAATATCTTCTTTTTGCCGCAGAACTTAAGGGAGTTCCCAAAAAGGAAAGAAAGGATCATGTAAGGGAGATTGAAGATAAAACCGGAATTTCGGAAGTGAGAGGGCGTCTCATAAAATATCTTTCAAAAGGATATCGTCAGCGTGTCGGATTTTCTCAGGCACTGGTTTCATATCCCGACGTTATCATTCTTGATGAACCGACTGTCGGACTCGACCCCATACAGTTAAATGAAATGAGAGAGCTTATAAAATCCTTGAGAGAAAAGCATACGGTCATTCTTAGCTCTCATATCATGCAGGAGGTCAGCGCAGTCTGTGATACCATACTGATAATCAGTGAAGGAAAGCTTGTGGCAAACGATAATGCCGAAAGCTTAAGCGCAAAGACCGAGGCTTCGACTGTCCTGATCTACAGGATAAAGAGCGATGCCGGAAACGTCAGAAAAATACTTGAAGGATTTGATAGTATCAAAATTTCAGAATGCAGGGATGATAACGGAAATACTTATTGTGAGCTTGAGACTGCCGATGATCCCGACAGGCTTCAGAATGACATATTCTTTGCATTTGCCGATAAAAAGATCGCAATACTTGAAAGCAGGATAATGACAAAGTCGTTAGAGGATATTTTTATCGATTATACGAATTCGTAAGACGGAGGAAATAATTAATGTCGACGATATATAAGCGTGAGGTAAAAAGCCTTTTTACCTCGCTTACAGCATATATTTTCATTGCAATTTACCTGGTCATTTTCGGCAGGTATTTTAAAGTTTATAATCTTGATGCAGGCATGACTACCATCGGTTATCCCATGCTTGCTTCATACTGGGTATATTTTCTTTTCTCGCTTCTTACGATGAAGTCGCTTCCCGAAGAAAGAAAAGAGAAGATAGACCAGCTTCTTTTTACATCACCTGTTTCAATTACCAAAATAGTCATAGGCAAATATCTTGCAATGTGTACGGTATGGTTTGCCGCATTTGCGGTTCTTTGCACTTGCCCGCTGATAATTAAATATTTCGGCAATGCCGAGCTTATGACCGATTATACTTTATTGATCGCTTATTTTTTCATGGGCTGTGTGTTTATTGCAATAAGCATGTTTATATCCTCTCTGACAGAGAGCCAGCTTGTTGCCGCCATCACCTCACTGGTGGTTGTTTTCCTTATCGGCGTTGCCTCGCAGTTTTCCTCAAGGATGACAACATCGGCCTATGTTTCGATGATCATTTTTGTCGGACTTGCGGTTATTCTTGGTGTTGTTGCCGGAATACTGACAAGAAATGCCTTCTTTGGCGCCGGAACCACCCTGATCATTTCACTTGTCATCATGCTGGTATTTGTTATCAATAAGAATATTTTTGTGGGTGCCGTCCAGAAGCTTATCGAAAAGCTTGCACTGCCGATGTATCTGCAGAGCATAGTTAATGACAAAATGGCGGATATAAGGATATTTGTATTTTTTATTTCTGTTGCTGCACTGTTTGTATTTTTTACGATACAGTCACTGTCAAAGAGAAGATATTCATAGGAGGGGACCATGAACAAAAAAGTAAACCGTTCAATACAATTTAAAAATGGTTCCTTCAGTCTCATACTTACAGTGATAGCTATTGCCATTGTTGTTCTCATCAATTTCATATTCGCAGCTTTTCCTACCGATAAAATGACTTTTTCGACCGAAGGTACAGATCTTTATTCTCTTTCGGACACGACCAGAAATCTTTTAAACACTCAGGTGAAAAATGATATAACACTATATATTCTTTCCGATTCAATGGGAAGCTACGACGACTACAGCGTAAATCTTTGCAAGGCTTATGAGGATGCAGACAGCCATATAAAGGTTAAGAAGATCGATAAGGCAGTTAATCCTGCGTTCACTTCAAAATACGAGGCAGCTCTTGCTTCCGATTCAAGCGTGATTGTTGAAAATTCTTCAAGCAAAAAATATATTCTTGTCGATTTCAACGATATGCATCAGACCAAAAGTGATGAAAAGACAGAATATAAAACCGAAAAATATAACGGTGAAGGTCTTTTGACCTCGGCAATTAACAAAGTATCCGTTTCAAAGGAAACAAGAATATACCAGCTTGGCGGTCATGGCGAACCGCTTATAAGCAAGGAAAACTATGCTTTGCTTTGCGATGCACTTGACAAATCAGCTTATTCGCTTTCGGAAACTCCTCTGGTACTTTCGGAAGCCGGTGCTTTGCCTGCAGATCTTGATATATTGATTATTTTCTATCCGGCTGCAGACATCTCAGAAAACGATCTGGGTATTTTGAAAGAGTATCTTTCAAACGGCGGCAGAATTGCCATAATACATAACAATATAACGCTTCTTAACGGCAGTTCCGGCTCGGTTTCCTATGATAATCTTTATAAGCTTATTAATTACGGCGGGCTTATGATCAGTGAAGATTTTATTGTAGAGAATGATTATGACCATTACATGAGCTCTGCCGTGAACTATCCGAAGGAACTGATCATACCCGATTACGGCAGTAAGGTTTCGAAAGCTGTCACAAGCAGCGGAAAAACTCTTGCGGCCTTTGCTTCTCCCTTGTCGAAATTTTCAAATGAAGGAACGGAGTATGAATATACCGACCTTCTGATCACGTCGTCCGCCATAACCTCATTCCTTGAAGAAAACAAAAGGCTTCCGGCAAACACCTCGGTGGCTTCCGTTTCGAAGCTTTCCGGTGCCTCAAAGAAGGGCAGCCTGTTTGTTGTGTCTGACGCCATGTTTTTCAATTTAAGCGCGATTTTCGGCTCGGCCGGAGACGCTGCGACTGAAAGCAATATAAGGCTTTTCACCGAAGGCCTGAATATAATGAGCGATAATGCCGTGGATTCATATGTTCCGGTAAAAAGCTTTGAACGCAAGGTAAATATTGTTGCGGACGGAAACGTTTTAATGTTTTCTCTTATTTATATTGCTGTATTTCCGATTGCAATACTGGCGATAGGCTTTGTGATCTGGATGCTCAGGAGGTCCAGATAGTGAACAGAAAACAGTTAAAAATCCTGCTTGCGTTTCTTATTGTTTTATGCATTAGCATTGTCATTCTGGTCCTGGTCAGCAAAAACAGCAAAAAAAGCAGCACTGGCCCCGAAGAAAAAGCAGAAGAAGAATATATACTTCCCGAACAATTCAGGAAGATAAATGAAATTGTCATAGAGACAAAGACCGATAGGTTTAATTTCCTGAAAAGCTTCGACAAATGGACAAATAAAGATGATGCAGGGTTTCCGGTCGATAATGAAAAGGTAAATATGCTCGGCAATATGCTCAGCAATATGAAAAAGCTGCGTGAAATAAAGGATTATGCGGAGCTTGCCGACTTTAAGCTTGACGCTCCTGCAATGACTATTACAGTTGGGAATGAAGCTGACAGCTATAAAGTCTTGTTTTCCGATTATACCGGAAACGATAATGTTTTTTATGTTCTGGCAGATGATTCGGTTTATCTTACCGATTCGGCAGTATATAAATTTGCCAAGTACTCTTTGCTGGATTACTGTTTCATACCTGAAAATCCGGATTTTACCCCGGGAAGCGTTAGAACGATCACCGTGGAGGTTAAGGGCGGAAATACCATAGAGCTTGTACCCGGAGAGAAAAAAGCAAGTGAAGGAGATGCGGGAGAGTGGTATTATTATGTCAGCTCCGACGGCGAAGGTTTTAATGATAAAAAGCTCTGCGATCAGGGTGATATCAATGTTTTCTTTAATTATCTTACCGAACTGAGCTACAACCGTGTAATAGAATATGACCCGAGCGATGAACGAAGGGATTTCTACGGAATAAAAGAGCCTGCGGCAACCGTAACCGTACAGTTTCACGGTATCACCAATGTAACACAGGTTACCGATGCGGGACAAAGAGTAGATCAGATGCTTGATGCCGATTTCACCTTTAAGTTTCTTATCGGAAATGAGATAAAAGAAAGCGACGGAGAGTATTTTATCACAGATACCTGTATCGACTCCGTCGCAAGTGAAAATCTTTATGATGGGAATAATTGTGTGTTTGCCACAAATTCATATTATGCAAAGTTTTTCATCAATTTGACAAGAGACAGCCTTAACGGCGTCGCTTCTTCTAAAAATTAAAACATTCTGAATACTCCGATAACCTTTCCGAGTATTTCTACATTATCGAAGATCAAAGGCTCCATGCTGTCGTTTTCGGGTTGAAGACGGACATGGTCCTTTTCTTTATAGAAGGTCTTAACGGTTACAGAATCATCGATGAGAGCAACAACATAATCGCCGTTATCAGCATAGTTCTGCTGTCTTACGATTATTTCGTCACCGTCCAAGATGCCGGCATTTATCATGCTGTCTCCCTTAACCTTTAACATGAAGGTTACCGCATTGGGCATTAATTCGGCAGGAATGGGGAAGTAGTCATTGATGTTTTCAACGGCAAGTATCGGCTGACCTGCGGTTATCGTTCCGATCATCGGAACATTCACTACCTCGCGTCTTGCAAGCTGGAAATCGTCATCAACAATTTCTATTGAACGGGATTTAAAAGTATCGCGCCTGATAAAGCCTTTCTTTTCAAGATTGGCCAGCTGGGAATGAACCGAAGAAGTTGAACTAAGTCCAACAGCATCGCATATGTCCCTTACGGAAGGCGGAAAGCCTTTTTCAAGTATATTTTTTTTGATGTATTTGAGAATTTCAATCTGTTTTGAGCTTAATGAACTGTAATCCATCGATTATCTCCTTAAATTGTAATGATTCACGTCAATATTATATCATATCGAACAAATTTTTGCAACGTTTGTTCACAGCTTTTTCAATATTTTGTGATATAATCTTTAAATAGAATTTTACTTTTTTACAGTTTTAAGCTATAATATATTTGAATATTTTTATCGGAGGTACAGTCTTTGAATCAGCAGATTGCCAAACTTGTAAATGAGGTCAAGAAGGTTATAAAAGGTAAAGACGATGTCATAATAAAAGTAGTTTCCGCAATGATCGCGGGAGGACATATTCTATTGGAAGACATTCCGGGTGTTGGAAAAACAACGCTCGCCGTTGCTCTTTCAAAATCGCTTTCAATGGATTATCACCGTGTACAGTTTACACCCGATGTTCTTCCTTCCGATCTTGTAGGCTTCAGCATGTATAATAACAAAACAGGTACCTTTGAATATAAAGAGGGTTCGGTTTACTGTAACTTTCTTCTTGCCGATGAGATCAACAGAACTTCACCCAAGACCCAGGCTGCAATGCTCGAAGCCATGGCGGAGGGAAAGGTCAGCATTGACGGCCGGGATATAGAACTGCCAAAGCCCTTTATGGTCATCGCCACCCAGAATCCTGCCAGCTACACCGGCACCTATCCGCTGCCGGAGGCCCAGATGGACCGCTTTATGATGCGGCTTTCCATCGGATATCCGGACAGCAGCGAGGAGCTTCGCATGATAAGGTCACATATGGAAGGGGCCGCTTTAACTGAGTCTGATCCGGTGCTTTCGCCCGCTGATATAGAGGAGCTCAGGGAGGCTGTGGCAGCAGTACGTATCAGCGACGGCATTCTTTCCTACATGCAGCGGATCGCAGATGCTACACGTCATGACAGTGCATTTGCACTGGGGGCAAGCCCGCGTGCTTTGATACATATGATGCAGGCAGCCAGGGCACGGGCTGTGCTATGCGGCAGGGATTACTGTCTGCCGGATGATGTAAAAAAGCCTGCGGTGAATGTGCTGGCCCACAGGCTGGTCCTTTCCACTGAGATGAAGCTTCAGAAAAAGACTGCGGCAGAGATACTGTATGCACTGATCCTGGGTATCAGTGTTCCTGTGGAGTAGCCATGAACAGGGGGAGGGTTGCTTTACTACTGGGAGCTTTTGTTTTGTCTCTGGTGGGTATCACCTGCTATGGAGGCCCGGTGACCTATATCTTTTTTTGGCTGGTGCTGGCGATCCCGGTCATATCCATAGTTTATATCCTCTTTGTCTTCACCTTTATCAGATACTATCAAAAGACTGAAGGAAGAAACATGACGGCAGGCACTCCTTCCGATTTCTACATCACCTTAAAAAACGAAACTTTTTTTGCATTTTCATCTTTAAGGATAGTTTTTTATTCATCATTTTCAATGGTAAACGATATAGAGCCGGATGCTTTGTATGAGCTTTTGCCCCACAGCGCGATCAAAAAGAAGACCCAGCTGGTTTGCCGTTATCGGGGCGAATACAAGGTGGGTATCAAAAGCATCGCAGTGCAGGATTTTTTCGGACTGTTTACAGTGACACGGAGGATAAAAGAGCCCCTGTCAGTGATAGTGGAGCCTGCGCTGTATGAGCTTGATACGCTCTTCGGTGATGATACAAGGGAGGCTTCGAGCCATGAGAACATGATAAGGAGGGATATTCCTGCCATCCCCGTGCGCGAGTACGTCGGAGGGGATGACATACGCCTGATCAACTGGAAGTCCACCGCTGCCATGCAAAAGCTTATGGTAAGGGAGCGTACGTCCGAAGAAAAAAGCGGCATAACCATTATCATGGATCCCGGCAGATATGATGACAATATTGAAAACTATCTTCCTGTGGAGAATAAGTCCGTGGAGCTTTTGCTGGCGCTGTCGTCCTACTATACCCGAAACTTTGTGTCCCATGAGGTGATGCTTTTATCGGATGATCTTTTGCATATACCGGTAAGGGATATGGCGGGCTTTGAAAAGCTTCATCGCATCATGGTACGCTATTATTTCAGGGAAGAAAACAATATAGATAAGCTATTGCAGAGGATCTGTGATGAGGGGGCGGCCGCCTCCTGCCACATGTTTATCATAATACTGCAGGGCATCACTGCAAAAACCATGGAGCTTGTTGACAGGATAAATACAGACAGGGCAGCTGTAAAGATACTTTTGTTGGGTGACTGTCCGGCGGATATTGTTTTTTCGGATGACAGGGAGATTTCCATTATCCCTGTGGGCACAGAGGATGATCCGGGGGAGGTTTTGGCATGATGGCATTTTTATATGACATTTTATTTACTCTTCCTCTGTCGGCGGTTACGGCTTTCTGGATCAGTTTGCTTATTAATACGGGCTTTGATAAGAATGCTATGGTCCTGTCGCTGGCGACGTCAGGCTTTTCGCTTTTTTGCATCCTGATAAGACACCTGAAGCCCACTCAAAGACTCATGCTTTCGGGAGCGGCCGGTGCAGTGTTTTTGGCGGTGATCCTCACAAGACCTTCCGGTGAGAGACTGGAGTTTTTGAGTAAAAACACATGGATATTTGCTGCAGTCCTGTTGGGAGTATTATGCTTTTTTCTCTCACTTTTGACTGAGTATTATAAAAAGCTTCGCATTGGCTTTGCATCAGCCGGATGTGCGGCTCTTGTGGCGGCACTGGTAATGGGTGTGGATGTAGGCGCCATCTTCGTTTGCTTGACATTTTTATACACTCTGCTTACCATTGTAGATGTAAGCGAAAGCTTTAGGAT
>DFFN01000209.1 GCA_002369525.1 Lachnoclostridium sp. UBA3775
CTATAAGGTTGCAATCTGCGAGCAGGTCGAGGACCCGAAGCTTGCAAAGGGCATGGTTAAAAGAGAAATAGTAAAGATAGTGACTCCCGGTACAAACACCTCGACTGCTTCGCTTGATGAGAGCAAGAACAATTATCTTATGTGTGTAATCTACGATCAGAGCAGTTTTGGCATCAGCACGGTTGACGTGACGACGGGGGATTTCTATTCTACACAAGTAGAATCTGTGCGCGAATTAAATGATGAGATCAACAAGTTCATTCCTTCCGAGATAATCGCAAACAATGCACTGATGATGTGTCCGGTAGATCTTGACTCATTTAAGGAGCGTCTCAACATTTCCGTATCCTTTCTTGAGGACAGAAGACTTGATACCGAGGACGCTGTAAGAGTGCTTTGCGAGCATTTCAAGGTTCAGGGAACAGAAGGCCTGGGACTTATCGATATGGACTGCGCAGCTCTGTCGGCAGGACTTTTATTATGCTATCTTTCAGATACTCTAAAGACCGATCTGACACATATTACCGAGCTTAAGGCATATCGGACCGGAAAATATATGATCATTGATTCCGCGACCAGACGCAATCTTGAGCTTACGGAAACGATGAGAGAAAAAAATAAGCGCGGCTCGCTTCTGTGGGTCCTTGATAAGACCAAGACGGCCATGGGCGCAAGGCTTTTAAGACATTTTATCGAGCAGCCGCTTATAGACGTTGATGAGATAAAAAAAAGGCAGGATTTTATTGAAGAATTCCTTGAAAACGTTATCACCAGAGAAGAAATAAGAGAATATTTAAATGCAATTTATGACCTTGAAAGACTGATGGGCAGGGTGACATATCAGAGTGCCGGACCCAGGGATATGCTTGCGTTTAAAACAAGTCTTGAAATGCTTCCTCATATAAAAATGCTGCTTGGCGGCTTTAGCTGTGCTTTGTCCAAGGAAATATATGACGATCTTGATGAATTACGGGATGTTTTCTATCTTATCGATGCTTCGATCTCCGATGATGCACCTTTACAGGTAAAGGACGGCGGCATAATCAAAGAAGGCTACAATGAAGAGGTCGACAGGCTCAGAAGCGCCAAGACCGAGGGCAAAAAGTGGCTGATGGAGCTTGAGGAAAAGGAGAAGAATGCCACCGGGATTAAGAATCTCAGAGTAAAATTCAACAGGGTATTCGGATATTACTTCGAGGTTACAAATTCATACAAGGACCTGGTTCCTGAAAGCTGGCAGAGAAAACAGACCACAACAAATTCGGAAAGATACACTTCTCCCGAGCTTAAAGAGCTTGAAGACACGATACTTAATGCCGAGGACAAGTTATATTCGCTTGAATACGCTCTTTTTGTCGAAGTAAGGAATGCGGTTTCGGCTCAGGTTGAAAGAATACAAAGGACTGCAAAGGCGGTTGCGGGAACAGACGCATTTTCCTCGCTTGCCTATGTTGCCGAGAGAAATAACTATGTAAGACCGCTTGTAAACAACGGCGGCATAATCAATATCAAGGACGGAAGACATCCGGTTGTCGAACTGATGAATAACGATATGTTCATCGCAAACGACACGCTGCTTGATAAAAAGAATTCGAAGATAATGATAATCACAGGTCCCAATATGGCCGGAAAATCGACATATATGAGGCAGTCTGCGCTCATCACTCTCATGGCCCAGCTCGGTTCCTTTGTTCCGGCAAAATCGGCCACTATCGGCGTCTGCGACAGGATATTTACCAGAGTGGGGGCCTCGGATGACCTTGCCAGCGGCCGTTCAACCTTCATGGTTGAAATGACGGAGGTTGCAAATATTCTCAAAAACGCTACCGCAGACAGCCTGCTTATCCTTGACGAGATAGGACGCGGAACCTCGACCTACGACGGGCTTTCAATTGCATGGGCCGTGATCGAGTATATCTCAGGAAATAAACGACTTGGCTCAAAAACCCTGTTCGCAACACATTACCACGAGCTTACCGAGCTTGAGGGAAAGCTTGACGGTGTTGTTAATTACTGTATTGCCGTAAAGGAACAGGGCGAGAATATAGTATTCCTGCGAAAAATACTTCGGGGAGGTGCCGACAAGAGCTACGGAATACAGGTTGCAAGGCTTGCGGGACTTCCCGAGGAGGTTCTTCAAAGAGCGACGGCTCTGTGCAAGGAGCTTATGGATGCCAGCGTGACCGTAAATGCAGAGGCGGGAAGGGAAGCTTCCTTAACAGACAGGGAAACGAGGATTAAAAAGAAGGGCGCTTCGGAGCTTCGCGAAAAGGATTCATATGCACAGATGAGCCTGTTTGACGACGGCCTGATGGGCACTGCCTATAAGATTTTTGTGGACCGTATCGCCGGGCTTGACGTAGCCAACATGACACCCATTGATGCACTTAACATGCTTTACAGACTGCAGCAGGAAATCAAGGAAAAAGAGCTGTAAAAATTCGAAATAAAATGCAAAAATATTTTACATTTTATAATATAATGCATCTTAAATATCATTTTTTTCATTGAAACCGTGATTTGATAATGCTATAATTTTATTGATATTGTGGGGCGATATGTCCTTATATTAATATTTAATGAAGTCTAAGTACTGTCGGATCGGAGGTTTTAATGAAATTCAGTAACGGATGCTGGCTTTTTAAGCAGGGAACTTCCTGTTTTGCTCCTGCTGAGGTCTATTTCTCAAAAATTGAAAAAAACAAAGTAGTTCTTACATGTCCTACTCAGCATATCGTGTCAAGAGGTGATACCCTGGGGGGTGTCAATCTCTATATCACACTTACTTCACCAATGGAAGACGTCATACGTGTACAGGTGGAGCATTACAGGGGGGCAAAGAAAAAATCCCCGTCTTTTGATATCACAATTGACGAAAACAGAAATATTGACGCAAGCGAATCAGAGGATGAAATCGTTGTTAAAAGCGGAAGCATGCGGCTGGTTATCAATAAAAAATGGTTCGGCATGACTTTTTACCGCGGAAACGAAAAGATCACTTCATCAACAGGCAGGGATCTCGGCTATATTAAAACTGACTGGCAGGGACTTCCTTATGATGACGGCCTTGATCATGATACATATATGCGACAGATGCTTTCTACAGGAGTAGACGAGCATATTTACGGCACAGGTGAGCGTTTTACACCCTTTGTTAAAAACGGTCAGAGCATCACAATATGGAATGAGGACGGCGGTACAAGTACCGAACAGTCCTATAAAAACATTCCTTTCTATATTTCCGACAAGGGTTACGGCGTGTTTGTAAACCATCCCGAGAAGGTTGAATTTGAGATCGGTACCGAAATGATAACCCGTACACAGTTCTCAGTTCCCGGCGAAAGACTTGACTACTTCATTATCAACGGACCTTCGATGAAGGATGTTCTTAAAAGATATACCGATATAACCGGAAAGCCCGCGCTTCCCGCACCCTGGACCTTCGGTCTCTGGCTTTCGACTTCGTTTACAACCAATTATGATGAAGAAACCGTCAATAGATTTGTAGACGGAATGTTTGACAGGGATATTCCTCTGCAGGTATTCCACTTTGACTGCTTCTGGATGA
>DFFN01000071.1:0-13919 GCA_002369525.1 Lachnoclostridium sp. UBA3775
TTGATTTTTACCATGATGACTGGCGCGAACACCCTTATTTTAAGGAAAATTCAGCCACAAAGGAGATGGACAGGGTCAGCGCAGAATTCGACAGATTCATTAAAACACAGGGATATGAGCATGTCGGCACGCGCTTTAAATGCGAGACCGATGAGCAAAAGACCATTGCCGTCTTTTCTCACGGCGGGTCGGGAGCCTGTGTGCTTTCAAGCCTGCTTGCCCTTCCCTTCCCCTATGTGAACACGGTGCTGCCTTATGAATTTACTTCTGTGACAGTGCTGGAATTTCCTGTCAGGAAGGGCGAATTTGTGCACCCGAGAATCGAGCTTTTCAACGACGTGGCACATACAAGGCAGATATCAAACGGCCTTAAATTCCAGGAAAAAGCATAAAAATCATATATTGCATGAAAATAAAAATTGTTTTTTTTACCAAAATATAGTATACTGTAATGTAGCGTGAATTTTGGATTTATGATGCACGGCATCGGAAAGGAAGAAATATGAGCAGTTATTTTGATAGCGGCAAACAGGAACGCATGATGGCGTATAATCCGCCGGATTCCATTATTGAAGACAGAACCTATAATCTTGTAATGGGCGGAGTTGTGCTTTACGGACTTTTTGTGAATCTTTTCATGTGTCTGTATTGTACCGAAATAGCGGTTAACTTTATTGTAAGCACCGGATTTATGTTCTATGTCATTTATATGGGACTTTGCATAGCCGGAATTTTCATATCGAGAAGGTCCGACAGCCCGCTTGTCAGCTTCTTGGGCTATAATCTGGTTGTTGTTCCGCTGGGAGTTATTGTTTCGGCTTCCGTTTGGATCTACGGCGGTGCCGGATCGCCCGTTGTGACCCAGGCAGTCCTTTATACCGGCATCATCACAGCATGTATGATAGCACTTTCGGTTGCATTCCCCGACTTTTTCTCAAGACTCGGCGGAATCCTCTGCGCTATACTCCTCGGAATCGTCATCAGCGAGCTTATCTGCATGATCATCGGTATCGAGCAGATGATCACGGCATGGCTTGGCGCGGGAATATTCAGCCTTTACATCGGCTACGATTTCTGGAGGTCGCAGGAATATCCGAAAACTGTTGACAATGCGGTTGATTCGGCTGTGGATATCTATATTGACATCGTGGGACTTTTCCTCAGAATACTTCAGATACTCGGAAATTCAAGATCTTCATCAAGGAGATAAGCAGAGATTTTTCTTGTATCTTGAACTGATATGTGATAAAATAGGCACGGGACTTTGTTCCCGTGCTTTTATTATAAGTATAAGTTTATCAAAAAAGTAAAGGGTGGTAATCAGATGATCAGCATTCGTGAAGAATTGTCCGGTAATGTTTATCCCGGAAGAGGAATAATAATCGGAAAATCCGCAGACGGCAGATATGCCGTAACTGCCTATTTTATCATGGGAAGAAGCACAAATTCGAGAAACCGCGTGTTTGTCGGGGACGGTGAGGGCATCAGGACCCAGGCCTTTGATCCTGCAAAATTAGAGGATCCCAGCCTCATAATCTATGCGCCGGTAAGAGTGCTCGGCAGCTCAACCATCGTTACAAACGGCGATCAGACCGATACCGTTTACAATCTCATGAAGGAAGGCAAAACCTTCGAGGAGTCTTTAAGAACACGCGAGTTTGAGCCCGATGCTCCCAATTTTACCCCGAGAATCAGCGGAATAATGAATGTTGCGGACGGAAATTATGATTTCGTGCTTTCGATTCTTAAAAGCGACGACGGCGATCCTTCGGCATGCAACCGTTTCACCTATGCCTATGAAAACCCGAAGGCGGGTGTCGGCCGTTTCATCCACACCTATATGACAGACGGAAATCCTTTGCCGAGCTACGCGGGCGAACCTACGGCAGTGGAGCTTAAGGGAAGCATCGATGAGTTTACCGATGAAGTATGGAGCTCTCTTAACGAGGATAACAAGGTGTCGCTTTTCGTAAGATATATCGATATCGAGACCGGAAAGTATGAGACCAGGATCATCAACAAAAATAAATAAGCAGTTAGTGTCAAAAAGGAGATACCATGAAAGAACTTGAACTTAAGTACGGCTGTAACCCCAACCAGAAGCCGTCAAAAATATACATGAAGGACGGCGAGCTCCCGATCGAAGTACTGAACGGAAAGCCGGGCTACATTAATTTTCTTGATGCCTTTAACGGCTGGCAGCTTGTAAAGGAGCTTAAGGAGGCGACAGGGCTTCCCGCAGCAACAAGCTTTAAGCATGTATCCCCCGCCGGTGCGGCAGTCGGTCTTCCTTTAAGCGATGTGCTTAAGAAGATTTACTGGGTAGACGATCTCGGTGAGCTTTCACCTCTCGCATGTGCATATGCAAGAGCAAGGGGTGCGGACAGAATGTCCAGCTTCGGTGATTTCATCGCTCTTTCCGATGTCTGCGATGTTTCGACCGCAAACATGATAAAGCGTGAGGTTTCCGACGGTGTGATCGCTCCCGGCTATGAGCCCGAGGCTCTTGAAATATTGAAGAGCAAGAAAAAGGGCAATTACAATGTTATAAAGATCGATCCTTCCTACAAGCCCGATCCTATCGAGCACAAGGAGGTTTTCGGTGTCACCTTCGAGCAGGGAAGAAACGAGCTTGTGATCAACGACAAGCTGTTTGCAAATATTCCCACGGTAAATAAGGAAATACCCGAGTCAGCCAGGATCGACCTTATCATTTCGCTTATCACCCTTAAATATACCCAGAGCAATTCGGTGTGCTATGCAAAGGGCGGACAGGCAATCGGTATCGGCGCCGGCCAGCAGTCGAGAATCCACTGCACAAGGCTTGCGGGTTCGAAGGCGGATAACTGGTGGCTCCGCCAGTCACCCCAGGTGCTCGGACTTCAGTTCCTTGACAGCATCGGACGTGCCGACAGAGACAATGCGATAGATCTTTACATCGGTGAGGACTATATGGATGTGCTTGCCGAAGGAAAATGGCAGAATATATTCAAGGTAAAGCCTGAGCAGTTTACGGCTGAGGCAAAGAGGGAGTGGCTTGACAAGAACACCGATGTTGCTCTTGGTTCCGATGCCTTCTTCCCTTTCAGCGACAATATTGAAAGAGGATACAGAAGCGGCGCGCGCTATATCGCACAGCCCGGCGGTTCAATAAGGGATGACCTTGTGATAAAAGCCTGCGACGATCACGGCATCGTTATGGCCTTCACCGGAATCCGCCTCTTCCACCACTGACGCGAAAACTACGAGGGCGTATGGATGAGATACAGTATCCTGCGTAAGCTTGCTTACTGGCAGGATACTGTATCTCAGACATGCGGACGACAGTCCGCGCACTCGGAAATCTTTGATTTCCGAGTGACGCCCTCGGATGTATATTTTTTAAAATCTCAATCTTTTAGAGGTAAACATGGCCAGAATTTGTAAAAATTGCGGTGAGCGATTATTCCCCACCGATACCTTCTGCGGCTTCTGCGGTGCAACCGTAACCGAGATCATAAAGGGTACTGATGAAAATCTATATGTTCCCAAGCCGCTTGTCGGAGAAGGTGCAATTTCGCAATCTGAAAGAAAACAGCTTGAAAAGGCCAGAAGGGTACTGGCAAGCAATCCCGATGTGGAAGCGGTGAAAAAGCTTTCGGCGGAGGAAACAATTCCCGAGCCGGAACTTAAGGAAAAGCTTCCCGAGCCAGATAAAGAGGAGACAGAGCCTAAACCGGATGGGGCAGTTACGCTGCAGGAAACTGAGAAACCGGTTTCCGTGCAGGAAACAGTTCCCGTACAGGAAACTGAGAAACCGGTTCCCGCACAGGAGACTGAGGAGACGGTTACCGAGCCGGAAACGACAGCTCCCGAGCCGGAGCTTGAGGAAACTGTTCCCGAGTCAAATAAAGAGGAGAAGGCTCCGGAGCCCGATGATATAATCCCCGTGCAGGAGGCTGAAGAAGCAGCTCCCGAACCTGAGGAGACAGCTTCCGAACCCGAGGAAGCCGATTCCGTAATAACATTGCCTAAGCAGCTGAGCCCCGAGGCACCGAAGGACGATGAAACTCTTCTTGCGGTAAAGAAAGAAGAGGTTTCGTTCAAAGAAGAGGAAAATGTCGTACCCGGGAAAGCATATAATCCCGACAGGGAGACAAAAAAGAGGATAAGAGATCTGGTGCTTTTAAGCGCAGGCGTTATAGTCCTCCTGATCCTTCTTTTCATACTCATCAAGGATGATGTGAAAAACCTTGACGGCAACGACGCATATCATAGCACCAACAAAAACACCGCTTCGGTTTCAACGACACCTGCGGCTGTCAATAAAGCGAGCGAGTCTTCAAAATCATCTGCCGCAGAGGAATATGTTCCGACTGACAGGGGCGGTTCATGGGACGGAAGCACGGCAAGGAAATTCGCCGGCGGAAACGGCTCCGATGCTTCGCCTTATCTGATAACCTGCGGCAGCGAGCTTGCATTCTTATCGGAAGAAGTAAACAGGGGCGTTGATTTCAAGGGCGTGACCTTCAGGCTTGATAACGATATCGATCTTGCAGGAAACGACTGGACACCCATCGGATATTTCTGCAGGAAGAACGACAGCGAAACCGTGGTATATTCCTTTAAGGGAAATTTTGACGGCAACGGACACTCAATTAAAAATCTTTTCATAACCTCACAGGCTGAGGCGATAAAGCTTCCTTCCTATTCGGAAAATGTGACCATCGGTCTTTTCGGTGCGGTAAGCAATGCTAAGATCTACAATCTCAGCATTGAAAACTGCAGCATAACACCCGGAAGAAAGTTCACGGGCGAGGTCAGAGCCGGAGCGATTGCCGGTGATGTTGTAAGCTCCGAGATCAGCAAATGCAGCGTCAAGGGCAAGCTTAAGGTTACAGCAAGAAGCAGAAATGCAGCCGGACTTGTTGCCGGAGTCGTAAGCGAATCAAAGCTTTCGGAATGCAGCGTTTCGGGAAGCGTTGAACTTGTCAATGAATCGGGCGTAAACGATGCGTCCCTTCTTGCCGGTTATGTGCTCAATACAAAGGTCGTGGGCGGCACCATAGACGGAAGCATAAGCTCAAAAACTGCCGGAAATTCCTATTCGGGCGGTGTTGCCGGCTACAGCAGCGGCATGGAAGTGAGCGGCATGACGGTAAAGGCCGAGCTCATATCCGAAGGAAATGCTGCCGAAGTTTATTCGATGAGCGGCGGAATTTCCGGAGCTTTTTATAAAGGAAACGATAAGAACAATAAGATCGAATCGGTGCTTACCGCAACCGCTTCGGGTCATATATATGCCGGCGGATCCTTCGGTCTGGTCTCGGGTTCAAAAACCGAACAGAGCGAAACCGTTACCGAGCTTAATGCCGAATCGGCAGACGGAATCAAGCCTCTTTGCATCGGCGGCCTGGCCGGCTATGCAACCGATTCCGGCTTCAACGGAACCAAGGTATCCGGAAGCGTAAAGGTCAGCGGACAGAATGAAATCAGGACCGGCGGACTTTTCGGCGAAGAAAAGAAGAACAGCATCAGCGGCTTTACCGTCGAAACTGCGGTAAATGCAAGCGCGAGCCGTGCAAAGACAGCCCAGGTAATTGCTGGCGGAATCACCGGCAAGAGCTTTGAATCCGAATACTCCAGCTCGAACGCAAGCGGCAAGATTGAGATAAGCTCTGCATTCAATGCATTGCTCGGCGGTGCTTTCGGCTATATCGAGAAGATAAAATGCAGCAATATAAAGGCAGGCGGCGAGCTCTTCAACAAAGGAAAGGTCGGAGTCAGCACAGGCGGTTTTGCGGCATATGCGGTCGGAACAAATACCATAAACGACTGTACAGGTTCGGCAAACAGAAAGAATGAAAGTACAAAAGGTCACAACGAAGAACTTATTGCCATCAAGAAAGAGGGCTGAGAAAAGGAGAAAACGCAGGATCGCCCTTGTGGCGATCCTGTTTTTTATTTCGATGCTCGCCTGCATTTTCTTCTATGTAAAATACCGCATAAGCAAAAGGCGGGAACCGATTCCGGTTTCGGAAAATGCCGCAGCCGCTCATGATCTTTTTATCGCGGCGCTTGATGTCGGGCAGGGGAGCTGCACGGTGATAGGCGCAGACGGCGAATATATGATGGTTGACGGCGGAACGAGGGAATCAACAAAAGCAATAAAAGACTTTCTTGACAAAAACGGCATAAAAAGCTTTAAATATATCGTAGCGACGCACCCTCATGCAGACCATATCGGCTCGTTGTCCGAAATAATAAGCAGCTATGAGGTGGGATGCCTGATAAATAACGGCATTAAACTTGATACCGCAGGCTGCAGCAAAATGTTTTCGGTGGCCGAAAAGAGAGGTACACAGGAAACGGTTCCGAAAACCGGCGACAAATTTACGCTCGGCGGCGCGGTCTTTGTGATAATTTCGGACGGACTAAAAGGCAGCGAGGATTTAAACGATACATCGCTGGCAGTAAGGCTTGAATACGACGGCAAAAGCATAGTTATCACCGGAGATGCGGGAAAAGAGGCCGAGGAAAAGATACTTAAAGGGCCTTACGGAAAAAAGATAAAAAGCGACCTGCTTGTGGCGGGCCATCACGGAAGCAGCGATGCTTCAACAAAGGCCTTTGTGCACTCGGTGGCTCCGAGAGAGGTGATCATAAGCTGCGGCAAAGACAATGATTACGGTCATCCCCATAGAGAGGTGCTGGAGCTTTTTGAAAAGGAAAAAATCCCGGTACGGCGTACCGATACGGAGGGAAATATAATATATTTTGCCGACAAAGGCGGCGGACTTTTAAGGGCGGAATAAGGAGGAAAAAAGTGGAATATAATGAAGCGATGAGATATCTGATGGAGGGCGTAAAGGAAGCCAGGGCTGCCGAGGAGAAAAACGGCTTTGAAAGCAGCGCGGAATACGAAGCGGACTACCAGTCGCTGACCCAGCTCGAAGCGGATGTCGAGGTTTACGAGAAAAAGCTCAAGGACTATAAACAGCTGAAGGTAAAGGAAAATGAAGAGTTCGAGAAAATGATCAAAAAGCTTGCCGCTCTTCAGATTGAGAAGGATGAGATGAATTCGCTCAGCTGGGCCAAGATATGTTCGGTATTCAGCGGAAAATATGAAAAGAGAAGGGCGGCTCTTGACAATGACAGCCTGTTTGCACAGGTTGAAATGAACAATATCAAGCTGAACCTCCAAAATCTGGATCGGAAGATCGCGATTATCACAAAGGTGCTGTCGGAAACCAAAAAAGCGTTTAAGGCAAAACGCGCCTATATGCGCGAAAGATATGGCGAGAACCATCGTTATGAGGAGGAGATAGGCCATAAAAACATGCATCTCAAGACCATGATAAAAGAAATCGATGAGGCGGTTGCCGCGATCAACAGGATCATGGGACAGGGCGAAAAGGCAATCGATAATATCGACAGCGTGGACAGCTGGGAGTTTTTGACGGATGCAATCGCTCCGTATTCCTTTGTGGGGACGCTTGTGGGAGAAGCTATGATCTTTGGCAGATCTGCAGATGCAAGGGATCAGCTATTCCTTGTTACGGCAATGGTTCCGGAGGTTGTAAAGGAAATTGAGGATGTGATCGAAGCATACCGCAAATTCAGGTCTGAATATAAGGACGAAAACCCCGAAAACGATCTTGAAAATGAAGAGGACATGGATCCGCCGATGGAATTCATCAGAATCAATATGCTCCAGATCAAGGACAGGGGCTGTTATTATCAGGATGATCTTGACGAACTGTTCGGCAGACTGAATGTAATAAAGAATAATCTCAGAAAAGAAAGAAGCCTGGTCAGCAAGCAGATAAAAAAGTAAGATAATACAATAATCGGAAGAAAAACACATTGAAACTTAAGAGGATATATGGTAAATTAGGCTTAATTACATTTGGAGGTGTATGCGATGGTAGCTACTGAAAGAAACGGGAAAAAGACTTTATTCGGTAAGTACGGAAAACTCAGCGTTAAGAACGGGATACTTGTGGGCGAAGACGGAAATGTTGTGCAGCTTAAGGGAATATCAACCCACAATATGAACAGCTTTCCCGAGTTTGTAAATGATGATGCAATTGAATTTATGGCCGACAACTGGGACATGCAGCTTTTCCGCCTTGCCATGTATACTGCGTTTGCAGACGGTGATGACGGTTATTCTGACGGCAGTGATGCACACAGGGAAGAACTTGAAAACATCATAATCAGAAGCGTAAAGAAGTGCGCAGAGCTCGGAATCTACGTTATGGTTGACTGGCACATCCTTTTTGACTACGACCCCAACATGCACAAGGACATGGCTCTTAAATTCTTTGATAAAATCGTTTCTCTGCTTGCAGGATATGATAACGTTATCTATGAAATCTGCAACGAACCCAGCATGGACGTTGAATGGGCGGTGTTCAAGCCCGAATTTCTGGCCGAGAAGGACAAATGGCCCAAGGTCTGCACCTGGGAATCCATTAAGGAATATGCAAACGAGGTCATTCCGGTGATCAGAAAGCATAAGAGCGATGCAGTTATCGTCTGCGGAACAACCAGCTGGTCCCAGGGCGTCGATAAAGCAGCGGATTCCCCGCTTGAATTCGACAATGTTCTCTATGCTCTCCATTTCTATGCTACCACACACAAACAGGAGCTTCGCGATAAGGCTGAATATGCACTTGGCAAAGGCATAGGAATCTATGTTACCGAGTACGGCATCTGTGATGCTGCGGGCTCAGGCGAGGTTGATTTCGAGGAAACAGACCGCTGGATAGAGTTTATCAACAAGAATAAGCTGAGCTACACCATGTGGAATCTCTCAAACAAGAATGAGACATCGGCTATGATAAAGTCCGATTGTACCAAGCTTTCCGGCTGGAATATGGATGATCTTTCCGTAAGCGGAAAATGGTTTGTGGGACTTAAAAAATAAGCGATGATAAGTAAAGCCCGGAACTTCGGTTTCCAGGCTTTTTTCATGTCCCTAAAAGTTTTTTGTCTTTACCATTCAAGCGAAGGCTTGCCGACATCGAAACGAAGTATCTGAAGGGCATCGGCGGAATCGGTTTTGCCGTCCTTCGTAACGTCTGCAAGCAGTAGCTGCAGGGCATCGAAATCAGCGTTGCCGACATCGAAACGAAGCACCTTGAGCGCATCTGCCGAATCTACCGATCCGTCAAGATTAACGTCTCCGAGGAAGCAGACCGTGATTGTTACATCGTCTGTGACATCGACCGTGAATTCATAGCAGTTTTCCTCCGAGGTTTTGGCGGCTTTCAGTCTGCTGTAGTTTTCTGTTGCGCCGTCGGAGCTTAAAACGATACAGGGCACTGAGCTTTTAAGCTTAAAGCTTACACTGCCGTTTGCCGTCATGTTGTTTTCTATCCCTTCAAATACGGCTCCGCCTGCTGTTTTATCATCAAGTTTTATTGTATGCCCGGGCATATCGGCATAATACTGCATCATCGCGTCTATCGCATTGGGCTTGACTATCTGACAGGTGGAACGGTTTATGAGTCCGAAGGTGTCTTGTGCGTCCCCTCCGCTTGTTGCACCGCTTGTGTTAAAAGCGTTGTTGTCCCAGATAACGGCCCTCATGCCGTACTGTTTTGAAACGCCGACCATATATGAAACATAGTTTGTGAAATCCTGATCATTGTTTTTATCCACGCAGCCGAATTCACCGATCAGAACGGGGATACCGTTTTTAACGTATTTCTCATACAGTAATTTTAACTGTCTGAGGTTTTCGCTTTTTGCGGAATCATTGAAGGATGTGGTCGAACCGCCCCATACATTCTGTGCAAAATCATAAGGCGAATAGCTGTGAACGGTAACAATTATATGGTTGGCTGCATCGTTCGGGAGAGTGAAGCTTTTCGTGACTGTGGGGTCCGGAGCGTCGGCATAGGAGGGCACCATGAGATAGCGTGTTGCATTGTTGCCGCCGGAAGCCCTTACCGTGTCTACGAATACCTGATTGAGCTTCACAATGTTTTTTATCGCCTCGCCCCACTGACCTTCGATATCGGAAACCCACCATTCGATGCCGGAACCTGTAAGGCGCGGCTCGTTGATGGATTCAAATATCAGTCTTTCGCCGTAGTCCGAAAACTTTTCGCAAAGCTGATTCCAGATTGCAGTCATATATTTTGCGGACTGATTGTATTTTGCGTCGGTGGGATAGTAATAGTCTTGGGAAACGTCATGGTGTATGTCAAGGATTACGAACATTCCCTTGTCATAGCAGTATTTAACAACCTCGCTTACTCGGTTGAGCCAGGCTTCGCTGATTTTGTAATTGCCGTCAACGTGGTCATGCCATGACACCGGTATTCTGATGGTGTTAAATCCTGCATTAAACACCGCATCGATATATGCATCGGTGGTTTTTGCTTTCGACCATGCGAATTCATAATCCAGCTCGTTTGAAACCCAGGAACAGTTATTTGCATCAAACTGGTTGCCGAGGTTGATTCCGACAGTCATCCGGCTTATAAAGCGCATGCCTTCCGTATCTTTGCAGCTTTGGGCGGAAACTACGGAAGAGTAGTCGTTTATGACCGTACCTGAGGCGCCGGCCCTGACCATATTGCTTTTGTTTTTTGTTTCGCTTCCGCAGGATGCGAAAATAAGAAGCATAAGCAATGATATGAGAAAAAAGGGTTTCCTGCAGTTTTTCATGATCTTCTCCTTGTTTTTTCCTTTTTTTACCATTATAATGTGAAGGAAAAAATATTTCAATGTTAAAAATGATAAAAAAACATCTGAGATTTATAATATCCTACATTGTCATATGACATCAGAACAGATATTATATCTAATGTACAAAAGAGGGCAAAAAAGCATGGATAAAAAGATGAAATTCAGCGAAAGACTTAAGGGGCATCTTGCAACCATTAACGCACACAAGGCAGAGGTGATGAAAAACTGCTTTAGGGCCGGTCTTTACAGACAGGGACTTATGCATGATATGTCGAAATACAGCCCGGTGGAATTTTTTAAGGGCGTAAAGTATTTCCAGGGAGACAAAAGCCCGAATGTTGCGGAAAGGATGGAAAGCGGTGTGAGCCTTGCCTGGCTTCACCATAAAGGAAGGAACAAGCACCATTTCGAGTACTGGACGGACTATGATGTGAACAATCCCGAGGGCATGATGTGCGGTATGAAAATGCCCTTGAAATATCTCATCGAGATGGTCTGTGACCGTATTGCGGCTTCAAAGACCTACATGAAGGACAAATATACCGACCGTTCGCCGCTGGATTATTTCAACAAAGGAAAAAACCATTATCTTATGCATCCTGCCACCATGAGGCAGCTTGAAATGCTGCTTACACTGCTTGCCAAGGAGGGTGAGGAGAAGCTCTTTTCGTACATGAGACATTTGCTGAGAGAGGATAGAAGAAAAAAGCATGGAAAACTTTGAAATCAAAGGCTTCAGCTTTGCCTTCGGCTCAAAAAGGGGTGACCTTAAGGCTGATCATGCAAAGCATTCGCTGGAGCTTCTTAAGAGCACCACGGGTTCAAAATGGATAGCGCTCTGTGTTGACCAGAGAGTGGAAGCCAAGCGTTCCCTTGAGATCAGGAGCAATTACAACAGAAACGTTACAGATATTGAGCTTATCGAATTCATTCGCTTTGCTCATGAGTCGGGGCTTAAGGTCTGTCTGAAGCCGATGATCAACTGCAACGACGGCGCATGGAGAGCCGAGATCAATTTCTGGGATGATGCCGGAAGCTGGGCAAAATGGTTTTATGAGTACACGGGCTACATGACAAGGATGGCCGAGATTGCAGAATATACAGGCTGTGAAATGCTCTGCCTCGGCTGTGAGATGCTGGGCATGGAAAGGCAGGAGAAGCTCTGGAGGGAGCTTATCGCCGCTGTAAGAAAAATCTACCGCGGGCCGCTTACCTATAATACAAATCACGGTCATGAGTTTGACGCCGCCTGGTACGATGAGCTTGACTATCTCGGAACCAGCGCATATTTCAGAATGCACAAAAAGGACAAAAGTGCCGGAAATGACTGGTCCGCGCCGGTAATGGACCTCACTAAAGAGGATATGCTTGCATCCTGGGCTGAGGTCAAGGAAGATATGAAGCGCTGGAGCGCGCATTTCGGCAAGAAGGTACTGTTTATGGAAATAGGCTGCCGTTCGGCAAGGGGCTGTGCTTGTCAGCCGTGGGATTTCCGCATGGGACACCTGCCCTATGATGAGGAGGAGCAGGCCAACTTCTATGAAAGCTGCCTTGAAACCTTTGAAAACGAAGAGTTCTTCGCAGGCTTCTTCTGGTGGGACTGGAATGTGCATGTAAGCGAAGAAAATGCAAGACCGAACGACACAGGCTTTACGGTTTATCGCAAAAAGGCGGCACAGGTGCTTAAGTCATTCTATGAAAGATAATATAAAGAGAGAGTAAACGGATCAGATATGCTTTGGATTTCGTTGGTATTGGTATATGGAATTTTAAAGGGCTGCAGGGAAATAGCCAAGAAAAAGGCACTGGAGATAAATACCGTTATGGAGGTGCTGTTTTTCTATACCCTGCTGTCCTTTTTGCTGGTTATTCCGAGCGCGGGCGAAGCTTTTTCGACGGATAAAGGGAAGCTTCTTCCGATCGCTTTCAAGTCCTTTATCATTTTTGTTGCCTGGATGTGCGGCTTTAAGGCCATCAAAAAAATGCCAATAAGCATAGTCGGGATACTTGATATGTCCAGGGTTGTTTTCTCGATGCTCCTTGCGCTTCTTTTTCTCGGAGAAGTGTTGAGCATCACCCAGGCTGTCGGCATGCTGCTTGTATGCGCAGGCCTTTTTGCCCTTCCGTTCGGGAGCAGAAAAGAAGAAAAAAAGGAAAATGTCAGGCCGGTCTACGTTGTGCTTGTTTTTGTTTCGGCATTCCTGAATGCCGCATCGGGAACAATGGACAAGGTACTGATGAAGGACTTAAGCTCGGGCGAGCTGCAGTTCTGGTATATGCTTTTTCTTGTGGGTTTTTATACTGCCTACATCGTTCTTACGAGAACGAAGATGGATTTTAAAAGCCTTTTAAAAAACCGCTGGGTCTGGGCTCTGAGCATAATGTTTGTCATTGCCGACCGTTGCCTTTTCATTGCCAACGGAATTCCGGAGAGCAGGGTAACGGTAATGACTCTCATCAAACAGAGCTGCTGTATCGTGACCATCATCGGCGGAAGGATAGTGTTTAAGGAGAAAAACATAGTTTACAAGCTTGCTTGTGCTTTTGTGGTGATAGCGGGTATAGTCATAGCGGTGTTTTGACAAAGAAATAAAGGAAAGGTTATAAAAAATGAAGACAGAGGTAATATTAGGTCTTTTGATTCCTTTTGTGGGGACAAGTCTCGGCGCTGCCTGCGTTTTCTTTATGAAAAAGGAGCTCGGAGAGAAGATGCAGAAGTCTCTTTCGGGCTTTGCAAGCGGGGTCATGGTCGCGGCTTCCGTATGGAGCCTTATCATTCCGGCCATGGAACAGTCGTCCGGCAAAGGAAAGTTAAGCTTTCTGCCGGCGGTCATCGGCTTTTGGCTCGGCATCCTTTTTCTTCTGCTTCTGGATACTGTCATTCCTCATCTTCACGTTGATTCCGATAAGGCAGAGGGCCCGAAGGCAGGTTTCAAGAAAACGACAATGATGGTCCTGGCGGTGACGCTTCATAATATACCCGAGGGTATGGCTGTGGGCGTCGTATATGCGGGCTACATATCGGGCGACGGAGCAATATCCGCCGGCGGCGCGCTTGCGCTTGCGATCGGAATTGCCATTCAGAACTTCCCCGAGGGAGCAATCGTTTCAATGCCGCTTCTTGCTGAGGGAAAAAGCAAAAAGAAAGCTTTTAAAAACGGCATGCTGTCCGGCGCGGTCGAGCCGGCAGGTGCCCTGCTTACGATTCTTGCCGCAGGGCTTATAATTCCTGCCAT